>JAQWGO010000107.1 GCA_029238175.1 Henriciella sp.
AGAGGCTCCAATCACCTTCTTGCCGCGCGCGGCGAGTCTTGCCCGGCACTGGGGCAAGGCGCTCGCCGTGCCAAGGTCGCCAGATGCCTGCAAAGAACGCAACGTCATGGTCTGGCACGGGTGCTGTCAGACTAATGCGAACCAGTCTCGAGCATCCAATTTCGTATCTGTGACCTAGGCGGCGAGAAGCGACCGCCACTCAATCAAAGCGGCGTGTCGAAGATCTTTGAATCGGTTTCTATGTTCGATGTTTCTCTGGTGATTGAAGTGGTTGTGGACGGAGGAGTGGACCGAGACGAATTTCTGCAGACTTCGCATTTGCCTGAACCTGAGCATGGCGCGTTCTCGCCTTCGAAAAGGCAAATGCGAGTTTTCCGCGCGGTTGTTTGCCCACCTCGCGGTTTCCTGGCGCTCCTCGTTTCCGATGACTTTCATGGCAGCTCGATATGACGCCAAGCGATCCGTCACGATCACCTCTGGATTGCCATATCGCTTCATCGCCTTCTTTAGAAACGTAAGCGCAGCCTTGCGATCCCGACGTTTCGTGACGAAGCACTCCAACACTTCGCCTTCGTGATCAACAGCGCGCCAAAGGTAATGTTGCTTGCCATTGATCTTGACGAAGACCTCGTCCAGATGCCACCGCCACTGCGGACTTTGCCTCATCGATTGGGATCGTTTCTTTCGGATCTCTGAAGCGAACATCGGACCAAATCGGTTCCACCAATGGCGGACACTTTCATGACAGACATCGATCCCGCGCTCATGGAGCAAGTCTTCAACGTTGCGAAGCGAGAGTGGAAATCTGACATACATCATCACCGCAAGACGGATAATTTCTGGCGACGTGTTGAAGTAGCGAAATGGATTTTTGGACATGAGGCCGAGACTAGTATCGGGGCAGGGCGGCCTCAACCGATTTTAGTCTGACAGTACCAGCCAGACTATGCGTCCGGCGCGGGAGTTCGGGGCAAAGTGGAGTTTCAGCATGATCGGTCGCTTTTTTGGTCTTGCTTGGAAGGGTCGGAGTTCAGCTAGGATTTCTTCAATCCCGCCGCAACCAGATCGGGGACGACCATGCCATCTCGGTAATTGTGGGCGGAACATTATCAGGTGGATCCCGGCCTATGCGAAGACTGTCATAAGTAGACCAGCGGCAAGTCGGATTTTGAATAACGCGTGCATAGTAGAAGGCATTCTGGCTGGAATGGTAGTCTGGATCAGTCCACAGTGTTTTCAATTCCGCAGCTCCCCGAGCCTCGTCAAATTCGCAATTGCTTAGGTCGACAGATGCGGCGATTGCAACGCATCGCTTCGTTTCAGGGTCAATTGCACGCCCTTCACTGCAGGCAACATCGTGCACCACTTCAAACGTTTCGCCGTCCTCGGTCCAGCCTTTAATGATTTGTATTCGATCTAATGGTGCGCTCAGCGGATCCTGCATCGCCCAGATCAGAAACTTTGGTGCTCCGCGGGACACGCCTTCCAGCTCACCTCCCATCGTCGTGCCATCGCGGTAGGCTGTTTCTAAGACATCGGGGCGATCAGCCATCCCGTCTTCGAAATCGAAGCTGGCAAAAAACCGTAGCCGAATCCGCGTGCCGCTGGTGGCGTAAACTTCTTTGCGCTGCATTGCATCGAACAGCGCGTCTCGAGTGTTTTGCGGTGCCCAGATCGCCGCGAGCCCGCCCGGATTGTTCATAAGATTCGGATAGCTACCGTCGGGTCCGGGGCTGAGGCGCCGTTTGGCCGTTGCGCTGCCGACCCCTGCTGGACCCCGATAGTCCCACTCCTCGGCATCTCCAGGATTGGAATTATGTGTGTCTGTTGCTCCAATCAATCCGAAGTTGAGTGGATTGATGCCGATTGTATCTTCTAGCTCCAAGCCAATTTTCAAGCCATCGCGAGCCATGGATGTTGGAGAAATGCAACCGACTGTTTGTCCTTCTTCACAGCGCGGCAGAAACTGCTCAAAATTGCACTCCTCATCGGTTGTGCTGAAACCGATGCTGCATTCTGAATTCCCCTTGATCTGATACATTTCGACCAGAGGCTCGACGCTTCCCCGCACCCTCCAATCAGCCTCGGTATAAGCATCGCCATCAATCGTGTGGTTTGCAAACGCGAGGCCCCACGTTTTGTTCGGATTGTGAGGTATCGTCAGAAACTCACAAGGGGTTTGGCACCCGGCATTTAACTTTTCCCACAGATCGATTTCGCTCGGCGCATCATATGCAGACACTGCGCTGACAGGCACGTCGTTGCCTCGAAAAATGACGTTACGATGAATTTTTCCTCGCCCCGGCAAGGGTGGAGAATACTCGTAGGCAGCAAATGTGGTGAAGCGGCCTGGATCATTATGCGCGTCAGCGACAGCTACAATCTCCGCCCACGCTTCCTGCGCGAAGAGAATTGCTTTTTCGTCTTCCTGCGCACTTGTCTCGACCGGCTGCGCTGGCGGGCGCTGCGCAGCGGCTTCACGCAGCTGTAGGAAAAGACTGAGACTGGGGTTTTCCATCTGCTCGCACAGCCATCTTATTCCCTCGCCGCTCTCTGGATCATCACACCGCCTTTGCTGACCGAACCCTTCGGCATGATCCGTCACAGCAGCAAAATCGAGCGGCACGGTAAGTTGCATTTGCCCACCGATGGGTGATGTGACCGGCTGACCTTTTGCGAATCGATAAGATTGGTCGGAGTTTAGCCGATTGCCAAAAATGTAAGAGTCAATAGACAGACTCGAATGGACGTGCAGCTCACCAAAATAGACATTGTTTAGAGGATTGGCAGCTGGATATTCGGCAGGTTGTGGTGGGGGAATAACAAAGGCGGACTCATCTTCCGCTTCAATATCTTCCTTCATTTGAGCGATTTGCGCATCTCCCATTAAGGGCGCTGACAAACGGCTCTGCACATAGAAATACCCCGCAACTACGGCGACAACAGCAATTAAACCCGTCCAATAATACCAGCGCATTTAATTCTATCTCCCAACCTCTGTTTCCGCATCGCATTGTTACGGTTAGAGCTGTGCTATCACATCGCCTGCAATAGAAGGGAACATCAACGGCCAACACGAGTCATGAGGATTGTTGTAGCCTCTATTGATTCAAGAACTCCCGAGATTGCGGGGTCTACCCCACAACAATGTTGGGCCGTGTTTGCGCCTGCGCGACCACGCCGACAAGGGCGAAACAGGCCGCAACGCACCAACGGATCATGAGGTCGGCTCACCGCCCTGATCGCCGGTAAGGACTTGCATCATTTTCACAGCCGTTTCGGTGCCGCTATTCTGATTCTGGCCGGTGACGATGCGCCCATCAACAACAACAGTGTTGGCGAATACATCTCGGAATTTTGACTCCGCCTCAAAGACCACACCTGCCGCCCGCAAATCGCGTTCTGGGTGCATCGGTGTGTGGGTGATACCAAGCTCGGTAATCTGTTTGTCCGTCGCCGCGGAAATGCGACGTCCTTCGACGATCAGCTTTCCATCTTCGTCATAGGCTTGCAAAAACCCCAAAGGGCCGTGACAAACACCGCCAACGATCGCATCGTTCGCGTAGGCAATCGCAACCTTTTCCCCAAGCTCAGCTGACTGCCCAAAATCATACGCAGCGCCCCAACCACCGGCGAGAGAGACAATGTCATATTGCGTCGTATCGACTTGATCGATCTGATAGGAACGCGACACCTTCGATTGGAGCAGTGGGTCCTTCAAATATCTTTTGTCGGATGCGGCGGTGACGGGCCATTTCAGGGTCGACGGATCTATCGGAATTTGCCCGCCCTGAATGCTTGCAAGGTCGACGTCCATCCCGGAATCTAGAAACGCATAATAAGGTGCCGTCATTTCTGAAGCGGCCACGCCGGTCGCCTCGCCACCTTCGCCCATGGTGGCCTGGCTGGTCGTGACGATCAAAGCACGCTTTCCCGACAGATCCATTTCCGGCACCTCATAATGTGGATGCAATCCCAAACCGGTGAGCAAATGTGGTAGACCAAAGCGGCCAATTACCAGCAAAAAAACCAAGCCGATTGCGCCATATTTCAGGATCATCATCATAATTCGCTCCTATGAGTCGTTCGCTATCAATTGCCTGCATGGGCATGTTTCACGTCACCCGGGATTATGGATTTAACCGTTCCGTCAAAATTTCGGGGGTCTTCTCCGGCCAGGGGCCATAGTCAGCGGCGAGCAAACGCTGGCTACCGACCGAGTGCTCAGACATTCGACAGTTCCCCAATATGGGAAATCTGACCACAGGTTCGAATTCGGTCCAATCGAGGGGAAGCTATTCAAAAATAGCTTCGCAGCCGGTCCCCTGAAGGCATTTGGCGACGCGTGCTTTGTCATTCCTGGGGAGGACATCAAATTCGTGCCTCAACCATCGCAGGCACTTTGCCTGATAAACGAACGGGTCTTGCGTCCAGAGCTGACCATCGATTTCGCAATGCACTGTTGACGAGCCCTGTTCAATAGCTGCCGCATTCGCAATCAAGAACGGCACATGAACCCGACCAATCTCCGAAAACAGAGCCGAGAGGGTTTCGGGCAACGCGTCCAAATCGACCCAGTCGGATTCGGCGATATCCAGACCGCTCAAATCCTCACACTTCTCGGTCCAGGCATACGCCCTAGGCGACACCTCAAAAGCGATCTCAGCTGGCGTTGGGTCAGTGATCACCAACATGGTCATTTGCCCGTAACAGGCGAGATCGCCAGCACCGGGCCTATTTCCAAGAAAATACGGTGACGTTTGGATGTGCTTCTCGAAGATTTCCAGAAACCGTCGCCAGCTGGCTTCGATCACTGGCGCGGTTGTATCGTTCGAGCCGACCACGCCGATGCGCGAAATCTGCCGCTCAGCGAACGCCTTGGCCGCCACTTCCGCTTGCTTCCGCGGCATCTGCGTTAGTCGAGCATAAGGGAGATAGGCGCTTGCGCGTTCGGTATCGATCGATCTGGACCAGCGATAGTGAAACATACACTTGCTGAGCCATTCATCACCATAATCTTCGATAAGCAGATCCAGAAAGCGCACGGCCGGGTCTCGAGGCCGCAATGGACGGTCTGGATACAAAGTGTCCAGTTCACTTAGAATGGGAGTGGTGTCAGACATCGCGCGGGAAAGCTGTCCGTTTTCGTCCGGCACGACAAGATAAGGCACGAGAGGCAAAGGGCGGTCAGGTAAGGCGGCCGCTTCCTTGCTCCCCGCGACGACGAACCGAAAGGGCAGTCGGCGAAACCGGAGTGCAGCGCGCAGTTTTCGGGTATAGGGTGAGGCCCCTACGCCAACTAATCTGAGATCATGATCTGTAATCATAAAACGCTTCTCAAATCCGCCCTTCTTCCCGTGTGAGCTCCGCTTAACTTTGCACAGCCGCATTCATTGGCGCGTGATCTGATTATCCACATGTTGGCCCAATCTATGGGGACATTCGCGGCCAGATTTAGAGACATGCTCGGCCAAACAGCAACCTGGGATTTGATAGTTGGGACAGTGGATGAACCTTTGTCGCGTCGCTAGGGGCGTACCCTACCCCAGTCGGGCAAATGGTCGTTGGCCGATTTTGTCCCCCAATATTTGAATGTTCGCGTATATATCTTACCGACAGACACTAACGAGCGGATCAGACTCTGTTCCTCAGATATGTCTCGACCGCATAAGGAGTCAGATGAGAGTCTATCAGGCGCATTATGCAGTCAGGGTTGAGCTGATCCGCTTGCTAAAAGACAAGGGGGTCAGTGAGGACCAATTGTTCGCTGACCTGAGTCGAAGAGGGATCAGTCCATTGCCGCCCGCTGACGGCCTCCGACCAATTGATGAAGGATTGGTTGCGCTGGAAGCTGCGGTCGAGCTGTCCGGCGACCCCTGTCTGATGATCCGTTTGGGACAACGGCTTGGCCTCGCCAGTTATGGCAGTTTTGGTTTTGCGCTGATGAGCTGTGCGAATGTCCGCGATTCCATTCGACTCTTGCTCCGCTATGGCCAGGTCGTGTTCCGCCCGATCTGGGCGGTGCAAGAGCATGAAGGCGGACTATTGCTGCGCCCTGAGATAACCATCGGCACAGCGAAACAAAAGCAGCTGTTATCTGAACTTATTTTCTCAAATTTCGTTATGTTGGGGCGAGAGCTGCACGGCAATTCGGTCGCGCGCGCGGAGGATGTCGAGCTTCACCTGAGTTTCTCTCGGCCGTCATATTGGGCGCGTTATAAGCAAGCGTTCGACATACCCGTCGCGTTTGAATGTGAGCACAATCAACTATTCCTCCCAGCTAGGATCCTGGATTTACCCGTCAAAACCGCGAACCGTGCCGAGCACATTCTGTTTAAACAACAGTGCGAGGAGATATTGCGCGGGTTGCAAGCGGTTGGGAAAACCACCGCCGCGGTGCGGCACGTTCTGATCCAGTCCGCAGGCGATTTCCTCGATATCACGCAGGTGGCCAGGCGTTTGAATCTCAGTGAGCGCACCATGCGGCGCCGCCTGGTCGCTGAATCGGTCAGCTTCAGTTCGATCGTCGATGAGATCAAAGATTTGCTGGCCAGAGATTATTTGGCAAAGACCGAACTGAAGATTGCCGAGATTGGCGATTTGCTCGACTATGCCGAGCCGTCGAGTTTTCGCCGCGCGTTTGTGCGCTGGAACGGCATGACCCCGATCGAATACCGCCAGCAACACATGACCGAAAACATTCCCCAAGGCGCTTATGCTTGAGTGTAAACTGGCACAAACCGTCGCGATCAATACCGCAGTGGGACTGATATTTTGAAGTGAATTGGCAGAGTTCTTCTGACCCCTGTCATCCGTGTTGCCCTTGGCTGGATCTTTCGCGTTGCGCTCGTCCTCTTTGCGATTGGGACGATGCGGTCAGCGAAACCCATCAGGTTACGTTCGGGTATCTTCCCGGTGCCCATGGAATGGTGATGGAAAAGGTGGTTCCTGGAATGTAAGCAGATAACGACCATCCAGCAGAATCTGACTTGTCGGATTAAGGGGTCATAGTTTGACGACCGGTATTTCTCACATCAGAGCGCCAAGCCCCGCTCAATGCACCACATCGCCGACAACACACCAAGCCCGTAAACAGGGATGAGAACCAATTTTTCCGATCGAAAAGAAACCAGCCGTCTAACCAACCACCAGATCAACAGCGCGCCAAGAACGAACGCGACTTGTCCAAGCTCGATGCCGATATTGAAGAAGAGCAAAGCCAGCGGAATATTATTCTGCGGCAAGCCGATGTCCGCGAGCGCCCCGGCGAACCCCAAGCCGTGCAACAATCCAAATCCACCGGCGATCCACCAAGGATACCGCCGGAACAGGCTGACACTTTGGTCCAACGATTCAGAAACCGGCCGGCGCGAAAGCTCTACCGCGAGCAAGAAGATGCTCAATGCGATTACAAACTCGATCAGTGGGACCGGGTACTCAACCGCGCCAAGGGTCACGATCGCCAAGGTAACACTATGCCCGAGGGTGAAAGCGGTAATGGTCCACAATAGGCGTGCGCCGCCCCCCACGAGTAAGAGCAGACCGAACACGAACATCAAATGGTCTGGTCCTTCCCAAATATGCTCAAACCCAAGCACGGGGTATTGCGTCACAACATGCAACTGGCTCGGGGATGTAGGCACCAGAAAGTCAGCCGTGTCTGTGTTTAAGACCCGCTGGTAGGAACGACCGTCACGTAAGCTCAGCATGATCATTGCCGAAGACTGGTTCTCCGCCAGTCCGTCGACGCTCAACACCTGTCCCACCAAGCCATCACTTTCAAGTTGAATGCACTCTAGGGTCCAGCGCGTGATCACAGCCGTCCCTTCGCGCACAGCCGGACTGTCCGATTGCACCTTACACCCGTCAGGCCAAATGGGTTGCAAAGGAACGTTCGTGATGGTCTGCGCCGGTGTTTTCCACACGACATTATACGTGTTTGGTGTCGTCTCCTGCACCTCCAACAAAGAAGGGGCGAACTGATGTGCCTGCGCAGTCCCGATCGAACAAAGAGCAAAAACGATAATCACAATAAGGCGCACTAAGTGATTCATAAGCGCGCGCCTTCACTGTCACCTTCACGCGCGCCAGTGTCAGGGTCTCTGACATCATAACGGTCGCGCAGCGCCGCAATTGCGCTGTTTAGTGCATCGGCTTGCGCTTCATATTCGAGGTCGATTCGTAATCGCGGCTCGACTTCTTCAAACACTGCATCTCGCCAGGGTGCAACGTCGGTGACCCACAGATAGTGCCATCCGAATGAGGAGCGGATCGGTCCAAGCCATTGTTGCGCGCGGGGCCCCGATTGCTCGAATACGCGAACGAAATCCGATCCAAAGCTCAGAGCAAGCTGCCGTGCGTTTTGGCGTTCAAATCTGTGTCCTTGCAAAAATGGTTGGCCCAATTCCCATGCCGCATCAAATTCGAGTTCTTGCGCCTCAATAGCCTCAACAGCCGCCGCGGCGCCTTCTTCTGCATCCTCGGCGAAGTACAGATGCCGGAAGGAGTATGTAGGTGGTTGGCGCAGCGTCTCGGATCGCCGCTCGAACGCGTCAATAAGCTCGACTCGGGTAAGCGCCGCAGGCGGATTCTCGGCTAGAAGTCGTTCTTTCATCAGCAAAATCATGCGACGTTTCACGACCTCGTCATCGAGATGCAGACGCATTTCCAAGGCCCGCTCGAACAGCGCTGAATCGCCCCCCTCCGCGGCCATACCCAGAAAGTGCATGTTGCGGATTAGGCGCTGAAAAATGACACCGTCAGTCAGGTGGAGGTTTAACTCCAAGGCGCGCTGAAACAACATATTTCGATCGAGTTCCGTATTGATCAGGCTAGCCCGCTGTGTCGGCGATAGCGCAATATCGGCGCCACCGCTCCATTGTTGCTCAAGCGCCTGAATTCGCGCGGCGCTCAACGGACCAATGACGGTCTTCGCTGGAGGAAACACAACCGAACTCATTACGAAGAGGCTCGCCCCCAATCCAATGAAGTGCAGCCAAGGTCGATTGATCGCGTGAAGTAAGCTCATGATAGGCGTCAGCCGCTTAGCTCAGAACCGGAAGTCGGTCATCGTTGAGCCTGTTGCCTTAATCGAACATCGCGCAGGCCGCCGCCAAATGCGGTGTCGTTTGCGTCAAAGTTTCGCCTGCGAGGTTTTTCATACTAACGCTCAGATGTGTGCGCAATGTCGCCGCCTCTTCAGCCGTAAGGTCTCCGTCATTAACCGCGATGGAAATTGCGCCTTCAGCCTGGTTGATCAGCACCTGAATCTGGCGAACATCATTGGCAATCGCCACCGCATCCGTGTTGGCATCCAGCGTGCTCGCATTGGCACTTCTCGCCTCTGCCGCGCAGACTGCGTCGCGCGCCAACAAATCGAGGCGAATGGGTTTGTAACGTGCGACTCCGCCTGTGAGGTCTGGTGTCAGGTTTGGATACATTGCTTTTCCGACGGCGCGCCGGATCGGTGAGTGACCAATGTATATGCTCCCGTCCGGGCCAACGATACTCATGGCAATTGAGTCCTCACGGCCTTCGGCAAAATAGCGCAGTGCTCCAGTCTTGCGGTCAACCAATCCCATACCGACATGCAACATCATATTGGCGGTGAAGAAATTTTTACCGCCACCAATACCAATCACAACGCCGTTTGCTGTGGGGGTCGCTGTGAGCACATTCGATTGCACATCGACATTGGCATAACCGTCAAAGCCACCAAGTTCAGCAGCCCACATGACTTCGCCGCGATCTCCCCGGTCTATGAGTTGGAACACATCCTTTTGGGTAACGGCATAGATTTCCATGTTGTCTGGCGCCACGGTCACCGATCCAACCAGTGGTTCGCCGACATCCGCACGCCAAATCTCGTTAAGTTGAGCGTCCAGCGCGATGACATGACCGATATTATCAGAGACATAGACACGGCTGCCATCTGCGCTGACAGCGGGTGTCGACCCCGTTCCACCCTGGAAGGTCGCTTTGTTCACGATCTCAAAATCTAAGCCGCCATCTTCGTTCGTAATCAAGTCCATCACATAAATCGCGCCGATCTCTGAGCGACCATCCTCTGTTCCGTCTTCGGCATCCTCAGCTGTCGCCGCGACATAAATCAGGCCGGTATCGGGGGCGATACTGAAAAAGTTCGTCACCACGCCGCCGCCGCCATAAATGTAATTCACGATGCTGCTGAACATGCTCCGACCGGTTTCGGTTTTGCCGAATGCTTCGTCCATCAGCGCATCCGTTCGCTTGAGCATCCTTTTTGGAATCTGTCGACCAGTCCCACTAATTGCAGGCGCACCTGGAATTTGTCCGCCGGCGCTTCGCGGCGCGCCGGTCTTGCGATCAAACGCCATCAGTTTGCCCGCTGATGTGAGAGTCACCAGCGAGTCCGTTTGGAGATGGTAGTTGAGATGCATGATGGTTGGAGACATCTCGTCTGGCTTGATCGGCGGCAGCGTATAGCCAGTCTTTGCTGTCCAAACCGTGGACCCGTCGGGCCGGATCGCCATGATGCGCGTATAGCTAGAAATGTAGATGATTTGTGACCCCGGATTGTCTGGGTCATTGAGTAAAAAAGCCGGGCTAGTCTTTTCTCTGTCATGTTCGGCAGGTATCGCCCAGCGCCGCTCTCCGGTCACCGCATCCAGCGACACCATGATGACGCGTTCACCGTGGTAGAGGCTCGGGTTGAAATACAGATTGCCTTCATTATCCAAGGTCGGTCCGTTGCCGACGAAATAAGCCGGTTCAGCGACCCAATCGAGTTCAAACATCGGTGCTGCCGCAACCCAGACACTGTCAGAATTATTCACCCCAACATGGATGGCGGAGAAGGTCTCTGGCTGCGGAATGATATCATAATCGTGCAATCCTGCCGTGCGCGCGCCAACGGGTTCCCACGCCGTCTTGGCTGGCGGGTCAAATACGCGCGGATTGTGAGGACGATCACTGCCGACAAAGAACTTGTACGCAAAAAAGCCAGCGCCAATTGCCAGCAGCACCAGAACGACTTTCCAAATTTTCATTTCAATCCGCCCATCATTTCTCTTTCCAGGTCGCGCAAGTATCGAGCAAGGTCGTACCTCTTCGGGTACAGTCCGACTCGGTGCGTGTCTGGTTCGAGTATAGACGGACCTTCACATCCTGGGGGAACCTATTCGGCCACGCGCGCGTGAGATCTACACAAATGCGAGGCTCACACGCACGGCGACTGGCACCATTTTTCTAGACTTGGCCGAAAATGCCCCCATGATTGATCGCAGACCGGCTATGATCCGATTATCGGCCTGCACGAGAGTGGCTCAAAGCGTCAACGAACAAGAGGCAATGACATGTTTGGCACCAAGCTCTATGCATCGCCGGTCATCGCGATGGCATTCCTATCCTTGACCACCGTCGCCTGTGCGCAATCCCAACTGTCCGACGTTTCGAGCGCGGTCAAAACGGACCAGACGCCCGACAGTGACTTGTCCCGCGAACATGAGGATCGCCGCGCAGAGCTTCTCTCGGCATTTTTCGGCCTCGACGATGACCGCCGCCTTAAACGTGCCGCGCGCCGAAGTTGCAATATCTCAAACGCGTCAGATGGCATGCCCGTTATTTTTTCGGAAGAACTCGATCCAACCACGATAGAAGCTGGCGATATCCGTGTCGAATTGAGTTCAGGCGACCTGGGTGATGTCACCTGTGTTACCTTGGCCCCTGCCCTTGAGCCTGGCGAGCATCGGACATTGCTTACGCTCGGCGATTTTGGTGACGCGATCGAAAACCCACCCGTGCGGGTCGAAATCGTCGGCAACCTGCACGACAAGACTGGCAGCCTCAATTTCCGCGGCGCGTCAATTGCGGTCACACCGCTTGATGCCGGTCCGAGCCTTGTCCTCGCACATCCCGTTCCGCAGAGTGCCTGGAAAACCGACGACAAGACGCAAGCGAACTGGCGCAAACAGGCAAACTGTCCTGAAGGCGGCTTGAAACAGATCATCCGCACTGTCTGGGACGGCGGTGTGCGCCCGATCCCCGAACAGACGCAGGACACAAGTCTGGCGGACCTGTACAGCGTCACGATTGAGCAAGCCGATGGCACACAGCTCACCATCAGCCCGTTCTCGGTCGGCAACCTCGCTGACAGAGACAATAATCATGAGCTGTGTCTGGATGTTGAAGGCCGCCCGATTAGGGTCGCGTTCCCCGGCGGTTACCTGGCCGATCCGAATTATGATGCCAACGATGACACATCTGTAGAGATCACGCGGTAACCAACGCACCTCATCTCGAGAATAGCATCGCCTCGATTCCGCCAACGAGTTGAAGCGGTTTCGACTGCATCATTTAACTATCTCCGGCGTCTGTTCAGCAATGCCTCGAACCACCTCTGGCCGTTCCAAGCTAATGAAATGGTTTGTACCGCTGGTCTCGATGATCGCGACACCGCTATTTCGCTCCCTCCCCTGCTCTGCACTGGCCACCATGCTGGCCCGGTCCAGTGTTGTGTCGCGCTCGCCGACCAACACTTTCGCCTCAAAGAAATTGTCATACAGGTCGAACCCGGCCTCGCGTTGCCAACGGACAATTGACTGAACATTCCTGACGCACGTCGTGTAGCTGCGAGCCGTGCTGAACACTGACCGGCAGAGGCGTGTCTTTAGCGGCGTGGTGGGCGTCATCATCGGCATCTTCAAAAGCCTCTCTTTGCTGATCTTTCGTAGGTGCCCAAAGAAGATCGGCATCAAGTAGCAGGCAACCATGTGCGGGATGGGTTCGGAGCCCCGTCCAAATGTTCGCGCTTGCGGAAGCACGGGCGCTTCGAGCAGCGCGCTGACAGTTCGATGTTGGCTCACCATTAAATCTGGGCGCTGGCGCCCCGCCTCCAGGACGACTGCTCCGCCTCTAGAATGACCGTGTATGAGGACGTCGCGACCGCTGGCCAGACGCTCAAGAACCAATCCGAGATAAAAGCCGTCATACTCAATACTTCCAACCGCATAAGGATTGTCCGTCCAGTGCAATGACGTCGCCTGATCAGTCGGAAATGGACAGTGATAATTCGCATTATTGATCAGGATCAGCTCTGCCTCATCATCCTGGTAGAGATCCACGAAGTAGCGCATGTCTTCCAGAAACCCGGGAAAACAAATGATTGTGCGTTCGCGCGAGCTCCGCGCGGCGCGATAGGCAATATAAGTTTCACCCACGCGCAATATCTTGCCTTCGAATGAATCGAAATGGAGCTGCGGCAAGTTCCGCCGCGCCCAGTATTCGCGGTATGTGTGTGCAAGAAGCAGAAATATGATGGGTATGAACAGCAGGTACAGCATGCGGACCTATACCGACGCTGCGGACTGTACCGATTTCGCCGCCTGCTGTTTTGCCAAAGCTCGACCACAAAGCCAAAAATGCAATGATCCCCACAAGCCGATCAGCGAAAAATATGCGAGGGCAACGCTGAGTGACTTGTCGCCGTAGCGCGGGCCGAAAAGATCGCTGATCGACAGTGTGAAGGCCAGAAGGAGGAGACCTAGCGCAGTGCGATGACCTGCTAACGGCTTACCTGCTATATCATTCGTCGCGGCAGAGACGCGATGCGATCTGTTCCGTGGAGCCTGAGCCATCAGTGAAATTCAAGCTCTTCATCATTCAATCTTCCGAACCGCAAACCAATCAGGTCGCGGATATAATTCTGGTAGTTCTTCCAGGGCAGCCGATCTCCCTGCTTTGGGAATTGTTCTCGCGAACGCAGCACATATCCGGCATCGAAATCCAGCAAGGGGCATTCTCCAACTTCACCTTTTAGGCGGGGCGTCACATTGGCGTAGCCATGTTTCGCCATCTTTTTCAGTAGGCGACATACATATCGCCCGGTTAGATCAGCTTTGAGCGTCCAAGATGAATTCGTATAGCCAACCGTAAACGCCATGTTCGGTACGTCAGAAAACATCATGCCGCGAAAGATGTAGTGATCGGTGAAATCTACGTCCGCACCGTCAATCGCGTAGCGAATACCTCCGGCGAATTTGAGGTTCAATCCCGTGGCGAGAATAATGATATCCGCATCGAGCTGCTTACCGGACTTAAGTTGGATACCCGACTCATTGAACTGATCAATATGGTCGGTGACAACCTCCGCTCGCCCCTTGCGAATTGCCTCAAACATGTCGCCATCCGGGACGGCACAGAGACGTTGATCCCACGGATCGTATTTGGGCGTGAAGTGCGTATCGACGTCATAATCTGGGCCTAGCTCATCACGGACTCGACCCAGGAGCATCTTGCGGACATCCTTCGGGCGTTTGCGAGACATATGGTAGATGTAAATTTGAAAGAAGACCTGCTTCCAGCGGGTCAGATGAAAAGCCCAACTATCCGGCAACCATTTGCGTAAACCAGTTGCCAATGCCTGATTGCCCGGGACGCTCGCAATATAAGTCGGCGATCGCTGCAGCATGACCAGGCTGGACGTCTCATCAGCCATTGACGGCACCAGCGTCACCGCGGTCGCACCACTGCCAATGACGACGACCCGTTTGCCACGATACTCGAGATCTTCCGGCCAATGCTGGGCGTGAACGATCTCGCCCTTAAAACTATCCGAACCTTCAAACTCGGGCGTGTAGCCCTGTTCGTAATCATAATAGCCACTGCAATTAAGTATGAACTTGCAAGCGAAGGTAACGGTATCGCCGGTATCGCTCCGTTCTGCGGTGACGTACCAAAGATTATCCCGAGAGGACCATTCAGCGGAAAGAACTTTGTGATTGTAGCGAATATGCGGCTCGACATCATACTCTTTCGCGGCTTCGCGAATGTAGGCCAGAATCTTGTGACCATCTGCGATCGACGAGTCATCCTTCCAAGGTTTGAACCCATAGCTGTATGTGTACATATCGCTGTCTGAGCGGATTCCAGGGTAGCGAAACAAGTCCCAGGTTCCGCCGCTGGCAGCGCGCGCTTCGAGGATCATAAAGCTTTGATCTGGGCAGTGCCGCCGAAGCTGGCAAGCACCGCCAATGCCCGACAGGCCGGCACCCACGATCAAAACATCGACGGTGTCTTTTGGGCTATTCATGATAGACTACTCCACAAATGTATCTGTGCCGGTGGCGCTGTACCAAATCGGCGAGGACCAGGCGCGTTCTTGAATTGTTGCAGGCAAATCCGAGCGCGGCTTCTTACTCGACCGAATTGCGTCCCAAGTGGACCAACGGCAAACCGGGTTCTCGAGGACGCGGACATAGTAAAATGCCTCCTGATCCGGTGAGAAATCGGGGTCACGCCACATGGTCTTCAACTCTCCAGCCCCAGCATCTGCAGAGATCGAGCAGTCGTCAGAGGAGACGCGAGCCTCATTGTCTGGACAACGATGCGTATCAGGATCGACGGTCAGTCCGTCAGAGCAAGCAACGTCGTACACGAGCTCTTGATGCTCTCCATCTTCGCGCCAGCCCTTGATAATTTGGACGCGCTGCAGTTTCGCCGTGTTTGGATCGGCCGCCGCCCAGGCGAGAAATACGGGCGGTTGATCGTCGTCCGCTTGCAATGTTCCGCCCATGGTGATGCCGTTTTCGTACGCGATCGACACCAGGTCCGGGTCGTGCAGCTGCGCGTCGGTGAAGTCGTACCCCGCGAAAAAGCGAACCTTTATGCGCGTGCCGCTGGTCGCGAAAGTCTCTTTACGCCGTAGCGCATCATAGATGGATTCACGGGTATTCTCTTCGGCCCAGACACCAGCAATGCCCGAGGCACCCCAATATTTGTAACCGGCAAAGTCGATGTAATCTTTGCCATCAACCTTCTCGACCATTTCTGGCGCGTTCCAATTGAGCAATGTTCCATACATGAAACTAGCGGGCACAGAGCCGCGCTTTTCAGCATCGCTATCGAAGGACCCAATTTTGCCGAAATAGTTGAATTCACTCAGTGACGCCGCACCGGTATGCGTGTCTGAGGCGCCAACGAAACCGAATTTATAAGGATTGCCCCCACCCGTTTCGGCAATGGCCAAACCACGATGCAACCCATCCCGAACATAACTTCCCTCTGGATCGCTGGGAATTCGGGTATTGGTCCTGAATGGAAAGATTTCGAAATTGGCCCATTCGTCATTTGGCGACAGCGCTGGATGCGTTTCCGAGGTCCCTTTGACCTGGGTGATTTCGACCAGCGGCTCGTTGCGTCCGCGCTGGGATGAATATTCCTGATCAATCGGATTGCCCGCCCAATCAGTAAACATGAACATGGCACCGTTTGAGCCATTGCTATTATGCGGAATCGCGAGGCTCTCTATGCCTAGAGCACGAATGGCGTCCATCCAGTCCCACAAACCTTCCGGATTGATGCTGTTGAACCTTGAAAATGGCAAGATTGGCAGGCGTTCCGTGCCGCGAAAAATTACATTTCGGTGCAGCGCCTCGCGCTCGGCGGTCGAGGATGTGAATTCGTAACCTGCAAAGGTAGTGAATTGACCTGGCAGATACGCCGCATCCGCGGCAGCAATTGTTTCCATCCAAGCCGCGCTACTGATCTCGCCAACTTCTTCTATGCTAAGCGTGCCGTCTCGCATGCCGCCAACGACATCGGCAATGAAATTGTTGAAGAACTGGCTTCGCTTGCTCAGATCGCGCAACCCGCCATCAACCGTCTTGTTGATATCGTGATACGGCTTGGCGAGATCATACTTAGAGAATTCGGTTGTTGTGTCGGCAGCTTCATTGATCAATCCCAGGAACACGCCGTGATCCGTGACCGCATAAAAATCCAAAGGCTGCACCAGCTGAACTTCGTAGCCACCCGGATGCTGGATCGCCTCTCCCTGCGCGTAACGGTAGGCGTCAGCGGGCGTCGCTGTGGTACCGAATGCCGAGGCATCAAACGAAAACTCTGTGTGAACATGGAGGTCGCCAAAATAGGCGTTTCTGTCCGGATTTGGCGCCGGCCGAACTGTGCCTGATATGGCAACTTGAGGACGGTCAACAATATCATCCGTTGGCTCAATAATCGTGTTCGTGTTTCGAAAATAATGGTCAGCTTGCGCACGTTTATGGAACGCTGCATTCTTTTCAGAACTGGAACCGCCATTCAGCATCATGACGCCCGCTGCCGAAAAGGCGACCACACTCAAACCGACAATAATAATCGAACGTTTCTTCATCGCTTAAACATTCCACGCCTCGTTTGATTCCCAATTAGATGAATTCAGTTCCCTGAAATCAGTTAGAAATCTCGCCGAACGCTGACTCCATATGTGCGTGGCGGAGACAGGACAAAAGCTTGGTTCCCGCTATAGCTCTGTACTGCGTTGGTCGTTGTTGGATAATCATCTTCGGTTAGGTTTTGGCCCCAGATTGAAAAGTTCCAATGGTCGTTTCGCCAACCGAGGCGCGCGTTGACGAGTGACCGATCATACCGGTCGGTCGACGCGACACGATCGTCTCTGTTGGTCACCCAGTGATCATTCATGAAGATGTAATCGCCGCGCACATAGATGTTGCCAGACGCAACCGGGAAGATGAGCGTGGCGCCAACATTTCCGCTCCAATCTGCCACAAAGCCGAGTTCTTTGCCCGCATTTGGACCCGCGGTCACTTCATACTTGTTCATGTGAAGCAGGCCCGCATCGACTGTCAGATTGTCAAACAGTAAGGCCTGGAGTGACACATCAACTCCCGTTAACTCAACCTCACCTTCGTTGCTGATCGTCGATCCCCCCGTGGGTAGCGGAGCTTGAAACTGCCAATCCTCGACTTGTGTCATGAACGCTGCCGCGTTCAATCGCACACGCGAACCAAACAAATCACTCTTCACGCCCAGCTCATAACTGGTGGTCGTTTCATCTTCGAATTCCCGAGTATTCTCCGGACCGCTTACGCCATTGAAGTTGCCCGATTTGGTGCCCGTCGAGGCACTCGCATAGATAAGAGTGTCTTCGCCTAGATCATAAGCCGCCTTCAACAACCAATCTGTGCTAGTGTTGCTACGAGACAGCTCGGCGTTGATTGCAGTTGTTAGTCGGTCAATGAAGGGCGTACTCAGGAAGTTTATGAGCGAAGGAGGCAGCGCGCCTTGCAACGGTGCAGGAACGCCGGTGGCTGTGCTTGACGTGACGGTGAGCAAATCCGCGTCCTTGGATTCATCCGTCCAACGCAGGCCAGCAGTCAAATGTAAGTCGTCTGTAACGTCCCAAGTGGTTTGACCGAACAGGGCTAAAGTTTCGGTATCCCAGACATTTCGGCCGCCAATCGAATCTCCTGGTTGCGCCGCAAAATCGATAAGGCGGAATGGACCCGCCGGTCCTGGCGGGTCGAGGACCGCATTTGCACCTAAGAAGAGTGGCCCGGCAATGGTGGCAAAATCATCACCGATAACGAAGCCGATTTCGCCAATCTCACCGCGCTGATCGGTTTGTTCGAGATAGAACAGACCAACTTGATATTGGACATTCTCGCCCACGCTCGACGCTAGCCGAATTTCTTGGGAAATGCTGTCACCCGAAAATGGCTCACCAAGCGTGCGGAGGATGTCCAATTCAGACCCGTCATTATCAGCGCGCGTGAAGAATTCATAATCGTTCCAAGCGGTGATCGATGTGAATGTACCCCAGTCACTATCCAACTCAACCGTAAGGGCCAGACTGTCCGATTCCATTTCGAACGCCCCCTGTGTGTTGTTGGCAATATCGAAATCGAAAGGATCATTGGTGGGAACGGTGAGCCCTTGAGCGTTCAGTTCGGCCTGAACGAGCGGGCTAAAGGTACTGTCGAACCCACTGCCATTTGTGTCACGCTCCACGTGCGAGCCACTTAAAAGCACGCTGAGATTTTCGCTTGGCTCCCACAGTAATTTTCCCTGGAGGTTCCAATCATCCGCACGGTTGGTATCGTTACCGCTTCCGGCATTCTCAAAATAGCCATCGCGCTTGTGAATGCTGCCCGAAACGCGGAACGCGACCGTGTCGCTCAGTGGCCCGGTCGCTGAGAGTGTGACACGTCGCATATTAAAATCACCGACGGAGGCGTCGATGTATCCCTCAAACTCCTCGAGGTTTGGTTGTTTAGTAATGATGCTGATGGCGCCTGCGTTGGTATTCTTACCGTAGAGCGTGCCTTGTGGCCCCTGCAGGACTTCAATCCGCTCAATATCGGTTAGGTCAGACATTCCCAATCCACTGCGCCCCAAGAAAACACCGTCGACAAACATTCCGACCGATGGTTCCAGCGACGGGTCGTTCTGCGAAGTCCCGAGACCGCGAATAGCGACGCGGCTTTGAAACGGATTACGCACAGCGGTAATGTTCAGACTTGGCACAAAGTTCGCCAACTCTAATGCATCGTCGATACCCGTTAACTGAATCTGCTCGTCCGAAAGCACGTTCACAGCGATCGGAACATCTTGGAGATCCTGAACTTGCTTTTGCGCCGTGACTTCCACCTTGCCTAAGACGCGGGCTTCTGAATCAGCGCCAGAATCCTGTGCAGCAGCGCCGCCGGCGCATACTGTCAGCGCGAGGACCGACGATAGCGTTTTTCTCTTAAAAGTGAACATGGCTCGACTCCCAGATTGTATTTTATCTGGCGAGCCTATCGCCAGTTTTCTGAAGTCGGGGCTCTTATCCGGCCAAACGTAAAATGGTTTGACGAGAACCTGTGATCCTCTGACAAAGCAAGTTGCTGCGAGGATATTGTCAAAGGAATCGAAATTGGTCTGCTCCCCAAAAAGTGGTCCATTATTTGAGTTAGTACCGGCTTCAGATATGGAGCTGAGACATGGGCAAGAGACTGAAGCCTGAAGAGATTATTGCAAAGCTGCGGGAGGTTGAGGTTCGCCTCGCTCGTGGTGAGACAGCAGCCCACGCTGCACGTTCTATCGGTGTGACTGAACAGACCTATTATCGTTGGCGCAAAGAATATGGCGGGCTGCAGGTCGGCCAGGCCAAGCGGATGAAAGAGATCGAGAAGGAGAACGTGCGTCTACGCCGGGCTGTTTCCGATCTCACCCTGGATAATCAAATCCTGCAGGAAGTCGTGCGGGGAAAGTACTAAGCCCTTCACGCAAACGCCTTGCGATCGATCAGGTGGTAGAAGAGCTTGGCGCCTCAGAGCGCCGGGCTTGCCGCGTGATCGGTCAGCATCGCTCTACGCAGCGCAAGGCCAGAACACCTCGTGGTGACGAGCCTGCGCTGACAGATGCGATCATCAGGCTAGCCACTCAGTTCGGCCGATACGGCTATCGCCGGATCACGGAACTTCTGAGGCGAGACGGCTGGCATGTGAATGAGAAGCGCGTCTATCGCATATGGCGCCGTGAAGGGCTGAAGGTCCCGCAGAAGCAACCCAAACGCGGGCGGCTGTGGCTGAATGATGGATCGTGCGTGCGGCTCAGGCCTGCACACAAAGGTCATGTCTGGTCGTATGACTTCGTCCAGGACCGCACCCATGATGGGAAGGTCTTCCGCATGCTGTGCGTGATCGACGAGTACACGCGTGAGTGTCTCGCCATGGTACTGTCAGACTAAAATCGGTTGAGGCCGCCCTGCCCCGATACTAGTCTCGGCCTCATGTCCAAAAATCCATTTCGCTA
>JAQWGO010000133.1 GCA_029238175.1 Henriciella sp.
TTGAGTGCTTTAGACGCATGAGATAAGCCTAATCCGCTAAATCTCATAGGTCAGCCCCTTGATTTTTATCCCAAGCCATTGTGTTTCACCCTAGCTTCGCAACCACAGCGAATTACAAGCCGCTAAAATCACTCATCCTAATTTTTGCTTAGGCTCTAAGCGCCACATTCAAGTGTGTAACGCAAGTGTAACGCAAACTACGATTATCAGCGAATTTGCGTGACACTTCATGATCGTGAAAGACACACAGGTTTCTGTTGTTATTGTTTATTTTTCTTCGCGGGCTTCTTGCTCTTTGACTCATAATCGCGAGGTCGGGAGTTCAAGTCTCCCTCGAACCACCAACCTCAGTTTCTCTATTTCGCTTCCGCCCAGACCTGTGTTTGGCATATCGGACCGACGCAGCCTTTGACTTGCAGAGTGCCGTTCTCTAGCCGTTTCAGACGTGAAGCGTAAGTCTTGTCATTTTCTGGATCGTAGATCGTACCGCCGCGCCAATCTTTCTTCTTCTTGTTGAAGCTTTGCAGCATGAGAAGACCGAGGACCGGGTCGCCCGTTTTGGTTGTCGCTGTCTCTGGCGTTAGTCCAGGCGCCATAGCTTCGGGGTCAATCCAAGAAATGCGCCCACAAGGCGAGCCATCACCGCAGTCCTGGATTGTTACTTTCGATGTGCCCTCTTCGGTGAGGAAGGTGCCATAGACGTTATGTGTATCAGCATTGGCGAGGCCAGCGGCCGATAGGGCGAGACCAGAAATAGCGAGAAAACGTAGCATTGGCGTAATCCTGTGATTTGAACTTTTAGATAATGAGCAATTGCTTCAATCAGTACAGTTATATCTTCTTCACATAATTCCTAGACGGCCTACGTTGTGTTCATGGCGACTCACATGGTGAAACTTTGCGTCGGTGCTGACGATATAGGCGATCTAGAACGCTGGCAGCAGCGCGTGATGCAAACAAATCCGCGGCCATTCCATCAAACACGAATGGTACCCAAGCGCGCGGCTGAGCTTGCAAATGGTGGCTCAATGTACTGGGTTATCAAAGGAATTATTCAGGTTCGCCAAAAGATCGTTGAGGTGAAGGAAATCACTGATAGAGGTGGCCGCAAGGCTTGTGAATTGGTGTTCGATCCAGAGCTTTTTCCTGTTCAGCCAATGCCAAAGCGTGCGTTTCAAGGGTGGCGTTATTTGAAGCCGGAGGATGCCCCTGTCGACCTTCAGGCCGATTCTGGTGTGGTTGAGTTGCCCGCTGGTTTGCGGGCTGAACTACTTGACGCAATGGTATGGTAGCTAGCGCAAGGCGCGCATCGCGCTGTCTAAGTTTGCCGGGCATGAGTTTTGAGTTGTACTTGATTTTAGGCCGGGCGTGGCTGTACGTCTTTGGGCGGCGCTCGAAATCATTTCAGCATCTGCGAACATCGTACTGAGACGGCGTAGCGATTCGCGAGATTTTAGCTTGTCACTCATATCCTCGAGTGTCTCGAGTTGAGTCTCAGACTCAGCAGCCATCCCGCGGAAGATGCACCCAAGGTCCTTTGGGCCTTCGCTATTATCGATCCAGATTGCCAATCCAGCAGATGTGCGACCAAATCGATAGACATCCAGCTCATAGATATCGTCAATTTTTGGCGTGCCACCCATGTCGATTTCACTTATCAGGGCCGCAGTGCGTTCGCGAAGGTCTGAGGCGTCACTTCCCCATTGCTTTGCCATTTCCGGGCTTGCGTTTGCGGCAAAGGGCGCAGCTATCAGCGCAAGGCAGGTAAGAAAACGTTTCATCGTGATACGGCTTTCAGTAATTCGCCTGATAGGCGAGCAAGTTTCGAGCCACCCCTTATGGTTGGAGTGTTGGTTCTTTTGATCGGATATGTCCCTCGATCGAGCAGTCTCCACCAATCCGTAGGTCTTCGCCCTTGTGATCAATGTGGTTATATTTAACGCCCATTAAGCAAGAAGCGCAAGGATCGTTACTTCTTCATGAAGCGGGAGATGCGCTCATGCATGTCAGGACCAACGCCCTGATTCTCTGTGATTTCCCACTGTAGCCCGGCATCAAGGGCATCATTATCAGTCGCTTCCAGCAGGTGTTTGTTTGCGGCATGAGAGAAGCTGGAATTTGCAAGAATCGAACGCGCGAAAGATTCAATGTCAGCCTCAAATGTATCGTCAGCATAGACGGTTTCGCAGAGCCCCATGCGCAATGCTTCATCAGCGCGGATGGTTTCTGCAGTGAACATCAGACGTTTGGCAGTCGATATCCCAACGCGGCGAGGCAGGCGTTGGCTCATTCCCCAGATCGGCGTCAAAGCCCATTTGGCGTGCGTATCGGCAAATTTGGCATTTGCCGATGCTATTATAAAGTCTGCGGCGAGGGCCACTTCCAGCGCGCCTGTGTAGCAATGGCCATGGACAGCGGCGATGATGGGTTTTGGTAGCTTTTCCATCATGCGAAGTGTTTCAGAATGCCACCCTGGAGACGGAACTTTTTCACCCTCGGCTATATCTCCCAAATCATGCCCGGCGGAGAAGCATTTGCCTGCGCCGCGCAAGATCACGGCACCGACATTGTCGTCTTTCTTTAGGTCGATGACGTGCTTGCGAAGCTCTTGAAACATTCCGACGGTGAGCGAGTTCAGCTTGTCCGGGCGGTTAAGGGTTAGCCAGCAAAGTCCATTATCATCTGCGCGGGTCACGAGGTCAGTCATCGATACGTCTCCTGTTACAGGCAGATTACCTACCAAGAAACGGTCTGCAAGACTGACCTTAGGGGCAGCATAGAGCATATTCCGAAACTGTGGCTATGCAATTGAGCCTGAGTGTACCTATGTAGGTCGCAGGCCAAGAATTATGGAGCTGATGATATGACTGAATATGTGCCACCTAAAGTATGGACTTGGGATCAAGCGAGCGGTGGGCGTTTTGCCAACATCAACCGCCCAATTGCTGGACCTACGCATGATAAGGAACTGCCGATTGGAAAGCATCCAATTCAGCTCTACTCACTAGGGACGCCAAATGGCGTCAAGGTTACCGTCCTGCTTGAGGAGCTTCTTGCGGCTGGTCATACGGGCGCGGAGTATGACGCATGGTTGATCAATATCGGGCAGGGCGACCAGTTTGGATCTGGCTATGTTGATCTGAATCCGAATTCAAAGATCCCTGTTATGGCGGACCACACAACTGACCCAGTTACCCGTGTTTTTGAATCTGGTTCAATCTTGATGTACTTGGCTGAGAAGTTCAGGGCGTTCATGCCGACGGACCACAAAGCCAAAACTGAGGCGCTAAACTGGCTCTTCTGGCAAATGGGGTCTGCGCCCTATCTTGGGGGTGGTTTCGGTCATTTCTATGCCTATGCACCAGAGAAGTTTGAGTATCCGATCAATCGCTTTGCGATGGAGGTGAAGCGCCAGCTTGATGTGCTTGATCGCCACCTCGCCGAGAATGAATATTTCGCGGGTAGCGAATATTCGATTGCAGATATGGCAATTTGGCCTTGGTACGGCGCGCTTGTTAAAGGCTTTGTCTATGACGCCGCTGAATTTTTGCAGGTTCACGAGTATAAAAACGTTATTCGCTGGACAGACCAATTGGCTGAGCGCCCTGCGGTGAAGCGTGGCCGGATGGTCAACCGGGTATTTGGTGAACTCCACACGCAGTTGCATGAGCGCCATGATGCAAGCGATTTTGAGACGAAAACCGCTGATAAGCTTCAAAAAGAAGACTAATTTTCGATCAGTAGGGCGAGCGTGTTGCGATTTCCTCGCGTCATGCCTTGCATCCGCTCTTTAAGCAGAACACATTCGGCGAAACCTTATACGGAGTTGCCGAATGACCTTTTTTGCTAAACTCGCCGCAATGACTTTGGTTTCGGTCTCATCAGCCGTATTGGCTGCTGTGGCGCAAGGTACAGTTTTAGCGGGCGCGGATATTATTGACGTCGTCGATGGCAAAACTATTCGCGGCCAAGTCGTTGCGGTCGATGATGGCAAGGTTACCTATGTTGGGTCTGAACGTGGATTACCTAATGGGGAATGGACGCGCATAGACTTGGCTGGAGCGACACTCTTGCCGGGCCTGTCTGACAGCCATGTCCATCTAACATCCAGAGCGGACATGCATGGTCTCCGCCGCCTGACGGTCTCAACACCTCGCGCAGCGATTAGCGGTGTCGCGAACGCAGAAAAAACTCTGATGGCAGGGTTTACGACAGTTCGAAATCTAGGCGCACCCGGTTTTGCGGACATAGACTTGAAACGCGCCATCTCCGATGGTGAAATCGTTGGCCCACGTATCATTGGCGCCGGCCAGTCTATAGGAATTACTGGCGGTCATTGCGGAGATGCTACGCGCTTGCCTTATGAGCAGCAGCGAGAGACTGGTGGGCGGGCTGATGGGCCGTGGGAAGTTCGCCAAAAGGTCCGGGAGAATAAGAAGTACGGCGCTGAAGTCATAAAATTCTGTGGTACTGGTGGGGTCCTGTCACCGAATACGTCTATCAATGCGCAGCAATTCTCACTCGAAGAGATGAAGGCTATTGTTGATGAGGCCAAACTTCTCGACTTGAAGGTTACGGTTCACGCGCATGGTCCTCGCGGTATTCAGTCCGCAATCGAAGCAGGTGTAGATTCAGTCGAGCATGCAAGCATGATTACGGATGCCAGTATTGCACTGGCCGTTGAGAAAGGCACTTACCTTTCGATGGATATCTATGTCTCAGACTACATTTTATCCGAAGGGGCTGCGGCTGGGGTTACCGAAGAGTCGCTTGCGAAAGAACGCTCTGTCGGTCGGATTCAGCGCGAGCGGTTTCAAGCGGCAGTAGACGCTGGTGTAAACTTAGCCTTCGGTAGTGATGCGGGCGTCTATCCGCATGGTCAGAACGCGCGCCAATTCGCCAAAATGGTTGAATGGGGTATGAGCCCGATGCAGGCGATCCAGGCCTCTACAATTGGCAATGCCGATCTTTTCGGTAGAGCAGATGAGATCGGGTCGATCACTGTTGGCAAGGCCGCTGATATTATTGCGGTTAAAGGGGACCCGCTCGCCAATATACGTGAGCTTGAAAGCGTTGATTTTGTTATGAAGGGCGGCGTGGTCTATAAGAATGAGCTAAACTAGATTGATCTTACATAATAAGCGACGCCCTTGCGGCCTTCGTCATATTGGCGTGTGCCGACCTGTTTGAAGCCGAGGCGTTTATGGAAGTGGTGTGAGCCGGGATTGTCTGGCGCGGTGTTGACCTCACACCCAATTTGATCCGTTCCGGAAAAGGCAGCGAACGCGGCATTGTACAGCTGTTCACCGATATTCTGACCGCGCGCGGTTTCGGCGAGGGCGATGCGGTCAACATAGATCAGGCTTGTATTTCGGTCTTCCAACCAAGCCTCAAACCAGCGCAGGTTTTGGCTTTCATAGGCCAGTGTTCCGGGCGCAATAAGGGTGATGAAGCCAAGCGGTTCATCACCCTTATCGATAGCAACCAGACAGGTAGAGATATCGATCCAGCGGGCCAGGCCCTCTGCGCTATCTTCATTACCAACGCCCGGGACGGACTGTTGATTGATCGCATAGAGGGCTGGTAGGTCGCTGGATTCATAGGGGCGTATCGTCATGCGTGCTTAGCCGAAGTTCATATCCATCGCGCCAAGGAAGTGACGTTTGCCGAGTGGGACGCCAGCTCTACGGAGCAGATTATACGCTGTGGTGACATGGAAGTAGAAATTCGGGAGCGAGAACGATGTTAGGTAACCCATGCCGGTGAAGGGGATTTTCATATCGCCCATCGCGAACACGACGTCATTGCCTAGAAGCTTATCTAAATCGTCTGCCGATACGGCTTTGAGCTTTTCAAGTGTGTCTGCGACCATCGCTTCGAGCGCGGCATAGTCGTTCAGCTCTGTTGCCGGCGGCGGGCCTGCATGGCCGGTCTCCAGCGACGTGATCGCGCCCGCACTGGCATGGTGGACGGACTTAATCTGGAAAGAGAAAGGCAGCATGTCTTCACAAAGGCTTTCATTGATGAAAGCGTCGACCTTGTCGCCAAGATGCTCGCGGCCTTTCGCCATGATCGCGGCGAGAGCTTCGGTTTGGCGGATATAGGCGCCGATCGTTGCTTTATAGATTGGTGTTGTCATTTGGGCCTCCAGCCATTTCGTCTGGAGGCGTCATTACAGAGGCACGAGTTTCAGGCAAGGTCGATTGTCGGACCACCCGCAAGTGTCACGGCACAAAGAGCCCCGTACAGAGCTAAGGCGCATCCAGATTGGGTGCGAGTTGTAATGCCAGCCTTTCGGCGTGGCTGTTAGCATCCAATTTGGATGCGCCTGCGGCGGCGCGTTGCTCATATCTTGTCTTTGCTGCCTCTGGG
>JAQWGO010000144.1 GCA_029238175.1 Henriciella sp.
GGCTAACAGCTATAGCGATCAAATCGACCGGTACTCTGCCGTGCGGATGACCTACTCTGAATGTGCGCGCATCCTACCGTACAAGACAATTAGCAACGCGCATTCGAACTACCGCCAGCGCAATGAGGCCAAGTTTGAGCGCCTTCAAGCGCTCCGCGCCGCCGAATGGAAAGCTGACCGCGCCGATCGCCGCAAACAACGCCAAAAAGAAAACGACAAAATGATGTTCCAAGCGATGACAGGTCAACTACCTGGTGAAGCCCTAAAGCGTCAGGCAGAATTCACGCAGATGATGGCGGAGCTTGAACGATCCTCCAGCGAACCATACGTCCGGACAACGCCTCCAGCAGTCCTAGCTCTCCTCGGCGGCGAACCTGACTTGAAAACGTGCTCAAAGTTTAATGCGAGTTTGCAGCGCGGAACCTTTGACTTGAAGGTTGAAGAGAACAGCTAATCCGCTATGCGATAGTCATGGATGAACTCGAACAAAGACGCGCTCACTGGTTAGACGTACTAACCGGGGACCCAGCCAAATTTCCGAAGGCTTCGGCATTCGTTGGCTTTGAATTGATTGGCTTTGATATAGAGGCTGGATGGTGTGAGGCTTGGTTTACGCTCCCGTCCGCCGCGACCAATCCCGGCGGCGATGCACAAGGCGGCTTCATCACAGCGATGTTGGATGAGGTGATGTCAGTGGCCGGATCAATCGTTCAGCCACACCCAGCCATGTCCCCAACTTTGCAAATGACCACCAGCCTTATTCGGCCTGTGCCAATTGGAGTGCGCTTAAAAGGACGCGGCCAAGTTATAAGACGTGGCCGCGCCGCCATCTTCACCGAAGGCTGGTTATGGGACAAGAATGATCAGTTACTTGCGCAAGCAACAGCTAGCTGTATCCCGCGATCGCTGGCTTAAAGTGTCGCTTTGATAACCTCAGAAGCGATCATCAATATTCCAATCAAGCTAACTCCCCAAGCCACGGATCTGGCGATGGGAACCCCCACAAGATAAAGCACAGCAAAGCCAACACGTCCGGCGAGATAAATCCCTGCCCCCCAAACTGTCAGTGCACTAGATAGCTCCACCATGTGCGCAACAAGGACTAGAGGCACAAAAAGTAACATGCCTTCGATATGGTTTGCGATAGTGCGACCAGTTCGCATTTGCCACGCCGGAAATTCTTGTTTTTCATCGCGGTTGCCCAATCCCCAACCAAATCCTTGATTGATAGGAACTTGCGCACCCTGATACATTATCAGTACGAGCAAAAGCACCGTCGTCCAAACGACCACTTGTAGTTCAAATGTCATATAACCCTCCATGTTATAGTGACTATCAAAAATATAATTACTAGATTTCGTCAAGTGCTTTCTCTAGAGTGCAATCTATGACGAAAAAGAATCTTCCTCTTTGCCCGGTTTCTCGCACGGCCTTTATTATTGGTTCGCGATGGACGAGTGAAATCATCCGCGAGCTCGTGGACAATGGCGCCCGGCGGTTTTCAGACTTTGAGGCGGCGCTAACAGGGATTGCTCCAAACACGCTTTCGAACAGGCTTAAAATGTTAGAAGATCATGGCGTCGTCGAGCGGAAGATTTACGGTTCGCACCCGCCGCGATCTGAGTATCAGTTGACCGAAAAAGGTCAGGACATGCGACCGATTATTGTTGCCATGCGAAACTGGGGAAAATCGAGCGCCTAGTCCATCGCCGCGACACGAACATAGATACCCTCGCGGTCAGCAAGGCGGCGCTCTACCAGTAATCTTGCAACCTGATGATCGTCATCGAAGGCGTTTCCGGTCAGACTGTCTAGTAATGCTTTGGCGAGATTATCAAGATCCATCCAGGGGGCTTCGCCCGTATACTCCATCAGGATATGGACGTCATAGTCCCCAAAACCGGGTCGAATTTTCGGAAAGTCCTTCCGAAAAAATTCACGCAGCAAGGTCTTGTAATACTTCGCCTGCGTGGTGAGCCCGAAGCAGCGCACTTCCAGCGCTCCACTTTCATCAAAGCGTGCACGCACTTTCCCGTTCTTGATCCAGCCATCCATGAGGACTGAGGTAGTTCAACTGTATCTCTTTGACTAGCCGTCTTGGCGTCGACTCAACACTGCAAGCGCCGCAAGATCGTCAGTTCGTCATGTCCTCATACGCGTTGTTTGTCGGCAGAGAAATCTCATTCGCCAAACCTTGTATGGTGACTGATGTTTCAGTGATTGTGATGTCGGATTCAGTAATCATATCCTCGCCGAACCGATAAATCGGCGCATAATCTCCGCGGTCAGCGCGCTCAAGATAAGTTTCGGAAGCCGCCTCACTAGCCGTGCGCTTTTCAAGATACTCCGACATGGCTTTATCACCATATCGGGTTCTCAGCATCGCCGCCGTTCGATCCGGAGAGAGCACAACCGCAGATGCGTTGTTCCCGCCGAAGCCTTTGGAATTCAAAATCGCGACTTCTAGATCCTGTGGAGCGTTTTTCTGGTGCTCCGCGCCCAACTTCAACCGCGCTTGGTGGACATCATCTGCCACGGCATCAATTGTCTGAATGCCCGGCAAAACGCCGTACTTAAAGCTGCCCAAGGCGACAGCCAGCTGATCACCGCTCGCGGGTGCAATCGTATGCCCGACATAGGCCTTCACGGCGACAATCGGCCAGTTTTCAATCTCGAACGCCTCAGCGACCTGATCGAAGATTTGCGATTCTGTCACCCGGTTTTGCGGCGTGCTTGAACCGTGGGCGAGAACAAAACTCTTCTCTCTAACGGTATCCTTTCCAACAACAGCCGAAGCTGCTGCAACGGCTTTCGCCATGCTGATATGATTACCTGGGCCGGGTGCCGTAATTGACTTCTTCGTTCCATCGGCATCCACGAAGACATCCGTAATCGACCCAAGGCATGGCGCGCCAAGTTCCATGGCCAAAGCATCGTCCATAAGAATAAAGTACTGGCTGGACTCACCTATGGTGAAGCCGCAGTTCTTGCCAAATGGACGGCTCGCTCGGCGGTGATCCACATGCTCTACGCCATAGGTTTTCGCCATATTATCGTCGCTAGCCAGCGCGCCCATTGTACCAAACCCGTCCATCAGCTCAGGCCCGATCGGGGCTTCGCTATTACCGACCATCGCAACTCTGATCTTGCCAGCCTGCAGATCAGAAACAGCGTGGCGCAAATTGGATAAGAACGTCGCGCAAGCCGCAACCGAACTACTCGCGATCCCGACATTCGCGAGAACGTAAGCGTTGATAAAATCGGTCGGCATGGAGTTCACGCCCATGACCAAGGACTTGGTCGTCACCCGCTCGCCTTTCATGCGCGCTTGGTGCATGCCGCCATAGCCTTCTTTATCCATCTGACCAAAGCCAGAACTGGAATAGACGCCGACTTCATCGGGGCCAATATGCTCTAGAACAGTGTCCCACTCGATCCCCATGGCGCGCAAAGCATCCGTTGCGCCGAATAGCGCCATTTGGAGGCCGCGCGGTTGGAACCGGGAATTATAGAGGCCAGCCATTTCAAAACCACTTGGCAACTGTCCCGCAGCTTTGATCGGGAAGTCCCGCACATTGCCAAGTTTCACATCCAAATCACCGCGAACCGTTACGAGGACGCTGTCTTCGTCATGTGGCTCAACTTCCCAGCCTTCGGGCGTTTGAACGGGCAACTTACTCGACGCGATGACAAACTGAAGCGGTTCGCCGTCGCTGCCTGACTTTGGCTGCAAGGCGGCTGAAGATTGCCAGTAGAGCGCATCGACGTCGAAGTATGAACGCTCGACCCGCCGCACTAAAGTGCCATTCATAACCTGCTCTTCGTAGCGTTCCGCGACTTCAGATGCGCTCAACAGGGCCTTTGTTTCTGCATCGCCAGTTGCCGCATATTGATCATCGCCAACGGCCTTAACGAGGCCCATCATGACCGCGAGACCGACCAAGGTTTGCTGCCGCTCTTGTTCCGGCAGCAAGTCAATGATCATCCGGCGATAGCTTTGAAACCCGGATGTGCGACCCGCCGCATTCACCCCACCCATACTGACGATCACTGGCAAACGCACGCGGTACACTCCTATGTCTCATCGCGGCATTCAAATGCGCCAGCGACGAAGTTTAGCGAGCGTCCATTTCAACTGAGTTCGGCGTTTAGGCAATAGGCATCTAGGGATTCCGGGCAGCCGCCAGCAGCCGCCGGAGGCGTTGTGCAGGCGTACAGGGTGATGATTTTAGAGGTAACGTATGCGGGGCGGATGCCGTGGCGGCGGGCCGAGCGGCGGCGGCCTTGCGCGGCTAGCATCAATAATCGCCTTGCCGAGGGCTTTGTAAGAGGCTGAAAGCTCTGTCCCATAACGGCTGGGCACGTGGGCGCGGAAAGCATCTGGCGCCAGCAGCAGGCCGGGGCGCTTCCAAGCCAAATGCCATGCTAGCCGCCGGGCGCGGGCCACCGGATCATTCACCAGATCAGTCAGCGCTTTCAGGCGGGCCAGATAAGGCGCAGCCAGAACAGTTTTCGGCCGCTCAAATCGCCCGCGAACGCGGTCATGTAAAAAGTCCGGCACATCTGTCTGCCCGGTGAAGATTTTGAGGGATAGATTTTTATTTCGGGCTGGCTTGGCGCGGCGCGCAGAGATCGCCCGCTGGGCACCCTGCCCCGGCAAATCATGCTCGATCTGCAAAGCCAGCCACAGGATCATCCGGCGCAAATAGGCCTCAATCGCCCGCAGCCCCGCCTTGAAACGTGTAGCAGCCGCAGGCGAAAACGCGAGCGGCTGCAAATGCGCATCGTCCCGCGACAGCACTTTAGAGGCGAGCCGCAAGACATGCTCAGACGCAGATTGAAGATGGGTGTCCCAGCGGTTCATGCCGGGATTATACGCGGGTTTAGGAGGGGTGGGGGAAAGTGACGGCTTTAGGGCGTTTTAAGCTGCTCGGCTAATGACTGCTTCTGCGCCCAGTGCAGACTAATCACACCACCCACTCACTTCACGCCGCACCACATCCTCAATAACATCAATGCCGCCCTCAGAATCATTCAAACATGGCGCGACGCTGAAATGGGTGCCGCCGGCGTGCATAAACTCGTCGCGGCCTTCCATGGCGAGCTCTTCGAGGGTTTCGATACAGTCAGAGATGAAGGCGGGGGAGACGACGGTGACTTTCTTAAAGCC
>JAQWGO010000155.1 GCA_029238175.1 Henriciella sp.
CGTCCACGCTCATACCAATCTGTTCCGCAGACTTGGTTATGCCCGCATCTACAATAGCGCCCTGCCCGTCTGAGAAAGACTGAAGCGTAGAGATAACAGCTGGAATTTCACCTGCCGGGGCTGAAGCTGGCGGCGTTCCAAGTTTCTCAATAACCAAGTCGGCCATAATCCCGCAGGTTTGGGCCTGCGTTACGTTTTCCGCCTGCGCGAATGGGATGATCGCCAATACAGCCGTACAGGCCAATAGTGATTTGAATTGCATAAAATTTCCTCCTGCAACTTTTCTAAACGCGTAATGAAGGATGACAATGTCTGATATGATCCATACATGCCAAACTATGTCTTCTCCTTACGCACACCTTTCTCATCGCGCCGTCCTGTCTTTGACCGGACCTGACACTATGGTTCTGCTCGAACGACTGGTAACGAATAAAACGACGGATTGGGCACAAGGCGAAACCCGCTATGGCGCGCTCCTGACCCCGCAAGGCAAAGTCATCGCTGACTATCTTGCGCTACGCACCTCTGAAGGCGTCTTGCTGGATGTTGCCGCTGATTATGTCGACGATCTTGCCAAGCGCCTAAAAATGTTCCGCCTGCGCAGTGATGTCCAAATTGAAAAGCGCGAAGACCTTCTCGTGATCGCAGGTCTAGACGACGCCCAGGAAGGCGTTCGCCCAATTGCAGGCGCGTTCGAAGTCTATCTCGACAGCCGCTATTCTGGCGGACGATTGCGCGGTCTTGTGCCGAAAGACGGCTGGGACGCATCGCCGACCCCGCTCGATGCCTACCACCTTGACCGCATCAAGAATGGCGTCCCAGAACAAGGTACAGATTTCGGAACCGCAGCGGTTTTCCCCGCTGATATCAACATGGACATCTTTGAGGGTGTTGCGCTCAACAAGGGCTGCTTCGTCGGTCAGGAAGTCGTAAGCCGGATGCACAGGCGCGGTAAAATCCGCAAACGGACAGTCGTCGTCACGAGCCCAACTCAAACCCCACTTGAATCTGGTGCCAATCTGATGGCAATCGCCTCGATCGGTAGCTTAACCAGCACTCAATCTGCTCACGCTTTAGCGCTGATCCGGACTGACCGTTTCGGCAAAGCGCAGGCTGAAGGCCAAGAATTCACCGTGGATGAAACCCCTGTCATAATTGAAAAACCTGATTGGCTTCAACGCGAAATGAATGCACAAGCCGCGGATGGATAATCAAATACACTGCGGCTGGGCACCAGCAAAAGACGCGCTCTACCGCGCCTACCATGATGAAGAATGGGGCGTCCCAGAATACGACTCCAGAGCGCTGTGGGAAAAACTTCAACTCGACGGAATGCAAGCTGGATTATCGTGGATAACCATACTGCGAAAACGCGAAACCATGCTCGAAGAATTCGACAATTTTGACCCCGAAAGAATTGTTCGCTGGGATCAAGAACGCATCGAAAAAGCCCTGAAAAATCCGGGTATTATTCGCAGCCCCAAGAAGATTCAAGCTTGCATCGGCAACGCACGCGCCTTCCTTGACGCCGCTGATAAGGGTGAGGATTTTTCGAAGCTTTGCTGGAGTTATGTTGATGGAAAACCGATCGTTTCCCACTACGAAAACTACCGCGACGGGCCAACGAAAACCGACATTTCAGAAGCCTTCTCCAAAGACCTAAAAAAGCGCGGCCACAAATTCGTAGGCCCCACAATCGTATACGCCTGGATGCAGGCCTGTGGGCTTTATAACGATCATGAGGTAGGATGCCCGCGTCATAAACAAGTCGAGGAGTACGTAAAATGAAACTCTATCTTACAGCAATCGGCGGCGCACTGGCTCTATCAGCTTGCGCCACAAGCACCACGATTGAGCAGAGAATTGCAACTGCATGCGCAGAGCAGTATCCCGCAGAGCGGCAAGGCACCTGCATCTCAAACTCCATGGAAGCCCATAGTCAAAGCCGCCTCGCACGTATCCAATATGCTCAGGCACGCCAGAACGAGATGGATCAATCCGAAGAACTCGAAGCACAATCAGGAAGAAGATAAAACCCTATGCAGCTTTCCTCCCAGACATCTTTTCGTCTCGCGGCGATAGCTACAACGGCTATGCTGATCGCAGGCTGTGTCTCAAACACTGAGTTCGACCGCGATCAGGCTTACTCGAAGTGCGAACGCTATGATGATCCTTCAACGAAAAACCGATGTATTGCAGACGCAATTCAGGATTACGAACGCGAACGCGCGGGTGATAATGAGCGAGCTAAACAATCCGAAGCCGATGCAGAAAAGCGTGAACTTGGCCGCGTCATCGCTGGAGTCGATTAGGGCTATTCTCCGGTCCTAATTTGTAGAATTTCCGTCCGCAGCTTACGCTTTGATATAATAATTGATCGGGTAACAAGATGAATACGATTCAGATTGCTTTGTTCTCAGCATCCATTGCACTTGCAGCAGGCTGCGCGACCACGACGCAACAGCAAACTCGTAGTGCATCCGGAGTGTCTCTGGAGCTATTGGACGCATGTAGCCGGGTCACGACTGATTATCTAAATAGTCTGAACATCGCAGCTACACACACACCCGAGAACCAACCAGAAACACCTTCGAAAACTGGCGAAGACACCTCGGAAACAGAACCAAACTTGTTGGACTCTCTACCCGACGATGTGGATCCGATGATTCCGATGTGCATGTCCTTGATCGACCGGGAGATTGAGGCTCAAACCTATATTCTCGCCAATCGCTCAACCGCTTCTGATTACTACGATTATGGCTACTGGCACCCGCGCAGTCATCGCGCGTATGGCAGCTATCGCTACGGGTTTGGGTACCACACTTCACCGTTCTTCGGGCGATATGGCATCTATAATCGCGGCTTCGGCCATCGCAGATACACAAACCATGGACACTACAATCGCCACGGCAATGCCAACCCTCGAACGTCTCGGTCTAACACAGGGACTAGAGGCACACCGGCACCATCTCCGGCCCAATCTCAACCACCTGCAACACCCGCGCCTGCTCCAAGACCTCGCCCGGCCAAACGCCCTGCACAAGTCGAACGCACTCCGCCGCCACAACGCAATCGGACGGAGCAATCAAACCGCCGTGAGCGTCGCTAGCGCAATACTTGGCTAAATACTGCGCAGATGTCTCGACGAGGCGGTGGTGTGGACTTAGACAATATCGCAAACACAAAAGAGCCGCCGAGGGCGCGACCATTTTGAGGATGCCTTTATGATTAACCCCGTCATTTCCGCGACCGGTCTTTGGACGCCATCAGAGTCCGTTTCCAACGAAGAACTCGTATCCAGCTTCAATGCTTGGTCAGACAAGTGGAATGCCGAGCACGCGGCAGAGATCGAAGCTGGAACAGCTGAGCCAAAACCACAATCAAACGTGGAATTCATTGAAAAAGCGTCAGGCATCAAATCACGGTTCGTTGTCAATAAATCCGGCGTCATCGACCCGGACGTGATGCGACCGATTATTCCTGAGCGTCCAAATGATCAAATCTCAATCCTCGCTGAAATTGCGGTAAACGCTGCGCAGCAAGCGTTAGAAACTGCGGGCCGCGATCCCAAAGATGTTGGCGCCGTTATTTGCGCCGCCTCAAACATGCAACGCGGCTACCCTGCCATGGCGGTGGAAATTCAGGATGCGCTCGGCATTGATGGCTTTGGTTTTGACATGAATGTCGCCTGCTCCAGCGCCACATTCGGCATTCAGACGAGCGCTGACTTCGTCCGCTCCGGCAGCGCAAAATCAGTCTTGATGGTCAATCCGGAAATCTGTTCGGGTCATCTCAACTTCACTGATCGCGATAGTCACTTCATCTTTGGTGACGTTGCAACGGCAGTTCTGATTG
>JAQWGO010000161.1 GCA_029238175.1 Henriciella sp.
TTACCCTGTCTCATCTGTCTCTCCGTGAGATACAAGATGAGCGAAAACCCTCTCTTAGCACAGACCTAAATCTGAGACACAAGCGCTGACGTTAGACACTCAATAACATCTAGAGCTTTCAAGATTACATCAGTGTGAAAGTGAAAGTTTGGCTGTAAATTTGTCATCAGTAAGTTTCCCGATTCAACTATAAAGGGATAATTACGTCGCCTAATATTTTATGCAACCAAAAAGAGAATAATATTCAATTATTCTTAGGGTTGTTTTTCTGACTAGCAGCGCATGCGCTATCAGCCTCTTCCATCAACTGTTGAAACACTCTTGGAATTTCAGGACTTTGCGCCGTTGAGCCCACTGCTTCAATCATATCCTGCGGTGTGACGCGGGTTCTGTCGCTGCTTGCGAACCGTGCGAGGACATTGACTTGGGCATGCGTTCGGCCGTTTCGCTCGAACGTGTGCGAGATACCGACATAAGTGTCATTCCATCCGACTAATTTCGTTCTAACATCAAAGCTTTGTGGGAATTTCAACATTCGCGAGACGGTCATGCTCTGCGCACAGATAACTGGATACCAACCACGCTTGCGCATTTCGCTCCAGCAGCTGCTGCGCATAATAAAGTTGATCGTCCCGAGATCGCTGAAAGACATGTATCGACTATTTGTCATGTGTGCGAACATATCCTGATCGGTGAGCCAGACCCGGAACTTCAGCGTCGTTTCACCTAAGACGTCGACACTTACCTTTCTGAGGCTCGCCTTAATGAAAATCAGTATCATTCGAAAGAATAGGTTCACTTTGGAACTCCCGTATTAGGCGAGCACTTCTCGGTGCATCTTTTGCGCCAAGTCGACATTGAATCGGGTAATATGGGAAACGGCTTCATAGGAGAATGTTGCCCCAGTATACCATGTGCCAAGCTCGCCTTGCATGGCTTCCAACCGTTTCATGAGACCGTCGCGCACTGCGTCTTGTTTATACATTGCGTGATACTTCCACATCTTCTGTAGGATGATGTTTTTAACAGTGCCGCCTTTCGAAGAGACATCCTGGATCAAGAGTTCTTTGAGTTCATCACCGGTGTAATCTCCTGACAACTGACCGGAGAGGTAGAGGTCACCGCCGAAATCCGCTTCATGGCCATCATGTCGAGCCGAAAGGAGTTGCCCTAGTTTTGCACCAGGAATGACGGCTTGTTTATAGGCCTCAACGTGGACATCCTTGAACCAGTTTTCAGCGGCAAATAGTGTGGTCGTATAGCCATTCCAGATGATCGAATCGATGACGAATTTTTCATTCTCTGTGGGAGTGGTCAGCGCTGCGAAATCATCAACAGGAATGGCACAGATGATTTGATCGAACTCTTGGGCTTCACCAGAACTGGTAGTGATCCGTGACAGCTCTCCCGTTCTCTCTACCGTCTCAACTTTTGCATTAAGTCTAACGTCTAAGTCAGATGCGACTCTGTTCCAAAACTCTCCCCAGCCTTCTGCAGGCATATGCAATTGCTTAAGGAGGCCGCTCCATATTAGTTGCATATCGTTCCAAACCAGAGCTTGGATGGTTGGGACTTCGTCGACAAACCCATATGCAATATTGGTTGTAGAGCGATGGAAAAAGTGCTCGATTTTTCCAAGGTTTCGCTCTTTCAGCCAATCCATAATTGGCATCGCCGCTTCCTCTAACGCCCACTGAGGGGGGCTTGAGAGTTTTAGTGCCTTCTCTAGTTTGGCCTTAGCATTTCGGTACTTTAGGACTTGCAGCGGAAGTGCAGACCCGTAGCCCGCATTGATATAGTCCATGAAATCGGCGCCGTCGAAACGTTGATCGCCGAGGCCAGACATCGGCATCCGGTATTCTTTCATCCATTTATTTGTGACTTTGTGAGAGAAAGTTGCATAGCATGTCCCCATCTCAACGACTGTGCCGCCTTGGTGAACCGAAAAAGATTTGCCTCCAACTTGAGGCTGAGCTTCGAAGACAACTGTATCAACATGGCCCTTTTCTTTGAGAAGGCGTGCGATACTCAATCCGGCCGGACCACCCCCAATGATGCCGATACGCGCGCGTTTTCCAGTAGTCGACTGTATTATCGGCGCTTTTTTAAGCATAGATCAGATCCTCTAAATATCGTCTCAACAACTTACAGATGCAATCGTACCAAAGCGGCGCAATCTGTAGCACGTGTTGCGATTAATGGCGCAATTGGAATGCCATTTTTTTACGAATGTTAAGTCTATTTTGTCATACTGATTGAATGTCGCGTGTAAATGACCCATCCGGAACACTAATTGCTTTGTTCGGCAGTTTTCCAAAGCCTGCTGATGACTTGCAGGCCGATATCTATCGCGAACAGCATATGATTATTACGCGTCAGCTTATGGCGATGGGCTTGATCAATATGCTCGCGAGTTCTCTGATCGCAGCTGCGATGTTTCCAAAATTTGGTTTGACGACGTCTTTGCTCTGGATGGCACCTTTATTCATTTCTGGCTTATTCCAAGTCTGGAGCTGGGATAAGTTTAGGCGTAGCCCCACTCCTGATAAAATTTCTGGCGGATTTTTGCGCAAGAGTGAATGGGTCGCGCTCCTAGCAGGCATCTGCTGGGGCAGTTCAACTTTGGTGTTCTATGGTTCATCGGATTCGACGCACCTCTTGTTCCTTCATTTGGTTCAAGCTGGCATGGCCGCTGGTGTTGTTAGCCTGATCACGCCGCTGCCGCGTCATACGGCGCGGTTCGCAATGCCGTGTCTTTTGCCGGTGATCCCATCCGCTCTCATGCATGAGGGGAGTTATCTAATTCCAGTGGCGGCACTGGGGCTCCTATTCTTAGGCGCGCTCGTGAACAGCAGTGTGGATAGCTATAAGCAGCTTAGGATGTCTATCGGTAAGGCTTGGGAAAGCCGCGAAGCACGAAACAATCTAGTTGATGCGATTGAATCTACGACCGACGCTTTTGCGTTGTATGATTCAAACGGAAATCTCGTGCTCGCAAACGAGCGTCATCAAGTGCTGTTTGGCGCCGATGGCATGCCGATCGATGATGAGACGAGCCATAATGGTGTCGAGACACTCAAGCACTCTGGGCATTGGTTGATGCAATCACGCCACCAAACAAGGCTTGGTGGCTGTGTTGTGGTTCATACAGATATCACGGCGTTGAAAACGCGTGAACGTGAACTTGTAGAGGCGCGCAAGGAAGCGGAAGAAGCTGACGCTGCAAAAAGCCGCTTCCTGTCGACGATGAGCCATGAGCTGCGCACGCCGCTCAACATTATTCTGGGCTTCTCCAGATTGATGGCGTCCGACTCTCAAGTGAAGCTTACTTGGGATGAGGTCGCCGAATATGCTGACAACATCAACGAAAGCGGCTCACACCTTTTGCAACTTATTGATGATATCATCGATTATTCGAAAGTCGGCTTGGATAAACTGCTGCTTTCACCATCTGATGTCGATGTTAGAGCTATGCTCGCGCGTTCAATCTCGCTCGCGGCAAGCTTTGAAGACGTCCGTGATTTGTCAGGCGTCGATGTTGCGGTCTCAGGCAATGTTGGACTGCTGCGCGTTGATGAATCTATCTGTCAGCGGATTATTATGAACCTGCTGACGAATGCGATGCGGTTTGGTGGCAGTGATCCACGGATCGTCATTCGCGCTGGTTTGAATTCTGACGGATGTCCGTTCATTGCTGTACGCGACTTCGGCAACGGTATTCCTGATGAAGACCTAGAGCGTGTGTTTGAGGCATTCTACCAGCGTGAGAACGGCCTCGATCGAGGGTTTGGTGGAACAGGACTAGGACTGACACTTTGTCGGCACTTGGCACGGCTCCACGATGGCGACGTGGTCCTCAAGAGTCGGTCGGGTGTTGGTACAACGGCGATGTTTGTACTACCAAAAGCCACGCACATACCGCGCACTGGTGAAATTGCAGCCCAAACAAAGTCGAGCGCCGTCGCTTAGTCAGCGCGCCAAAGCTTGTCGAGTTCTGCGGAAATCGCAAAAGCCCGCCGTGCGCCTGATCCACCTATCCGTAATCCGATCATGGCCGATCCTTCGAGGGCGGACGGATCAGTGCTGTGGCGGTCCCAGCGACTGCCTGCCACAAAGCCTTCGTCTAGTTCTGACAAATAGGCACCAAACTCATCTTCGCGGCCGTCCGCAAAGAGCGGTAGCCATATCAAGAATTTCGCTTTCGGCCACTTTCGCATCGCGCGAGGCACCCAGTTCGCCAGAGCGTCCATATCAGCGGTTGTTTCGTAACTTGGATCAAGCACGACGAGCATCTCTTCACCGCGCCTAGGCTGCAGTCTCAGGGCACCGTTATAGCCATCTTCCTTGCGGATCAGGGCGCGGTCTTCGTTCTGTAACGCTTGAGATAGTGCTTTGTGCTCTGCAGGGTGTTTTTCGAATAGTACAATACGCGCGTCTGGACCGAGTATTTGGGTCGCTAGAGCAGGTGAACCTGGATACGAGGTCGGTCCTTTAGATTGGACATGCTTTAGCCACGGTTGCAAAGCTTTGGCAGCTTGGTTTGCCTTCGGCATAGCGAGAACGCCAGTCACTGCTTCACCCGTCTTTTGTGATTGCTCGCCTGTGAGGTCATAGAAGCCACGTGCTGCATGCGTTTCAACATACAGGATAGGCTTCTTAGCTGCTGCTTCGGCTTCTAGAACAGCATGCAAGACGGCGTGCTTAAGCACGTCCGCCTTGTTTCCTGCGTGATAACCATGCTGGTATGAGAGCAAGGTCTATTCGCCTTTCTCGGCGAGAGAGGCTTTACGAATGCTTTCAAACTCGTTGCCAGCATACCATGTCGGCCAATCGTCAGATTGAGCGATACCTAGACCAACTGTGTAAAGCGCGGTGATGTCTTCCTGCATGCCGGAAAGATCCCAGTCATCAGAATATTCATCCATTGGCTTGTGGTAGCGCTGCGCGGTGTATGTGTCCGCGAATGCTTTGCCCGCGGCCACACCGCCATCGACTTTATCAACGCCGCCATCAGCGTAAAGCATCGGCACACCTTTCTTGGCGAAAGAGACATGGTCAGAGCGGTAGAAATAGCCAGCTTGCGGATTTTGATCCGGTACGATGACGCGGCCTTGCGTATCTAGATAATCCTTGAGGCGGTCTTCCAACTCAGATGCGCCATAGCCAACAACAATCATGTCCTTGGTTTTGCCAATCGGCAGCATCGCATCCATGTTCAATCCCGCAACGAACTGGTTCATCGGGATCGTCGGGTTTTCCGCATAGTAAGCAGATCCAAGCAAGCCAGACTCTTCTAGCGTAACAGCTAGGAACACAGCGGAGCGATCTAGTTCTTCGGCAGCCATGGCTTCGGCCATTTCGAGCAGCGCTGCTGAACCCGTCGCATTATCAACGGCGCCGTTGAAGATGGTGTCTTTATAGAAATCTTGGGTCGGCTCACCGTCTTTCTCATCAGACTTCTTGCCTAGGTGGTCCCAATGCGCGGTGAAGAGGACGTGCTCATCTGGGGCTGTTTTACCCGGCAAAATTCCAACCACGTTACGCGACTCGGTTGTCGTCACGGTTTGCGCGATGTTTCCGCTGGCTTTCAGATCGCCCATATCAACGGGAGCAAAGCCTACGGTTTTCGCTGCAATCTTCATTTCAGTGAAATCGAGACCAGCTTCGGCGAATAGCGAACGTGCGGTCGCTTCGGTAATCCAAGACTCAAACTTGGTGCGGTTTGCACCGCCATCAGTACGAACAAGATCAGCTTGGGCGCCAGACCATGAGTTGCCGACAACATCCCAGCCATATGAAGCTGGAGCTGTTTCATGAATGACGATTGCACCAGTCGCGCCTTGGCGGCCAGCTTCTTCGAACTTGTAAGTCCAACGACCATAATAGGTCATCGATTTACCTTTGAAGAGTTCATCTTCGCGGGCGTAACCCGGATCATTGACCAGCATCACAACGGTTTTGCCTTCAACATCCAAGCCTTCATAATCGTTCCAGCCATATTCAGGCGCAACGATACCGTAGCCGACGAAAACGAGATCTGAATCAGTCCAGTCAACGGTCTTTGCAGTCTGCTTCTTCGTCCACAGAACAGCGTCTTCTTTCAATGTCATGGGGAACGCTTCGCCAGAAGTCCCTCCAGAGAAAGTTAATGCAGACGTGGCCTCGTCAATGGATTGTTCAACCATACCAACGGTCTGGAACCATGAGCCATTCTCACCAGCTGGCTCGAGACCGACGCGGGCCATCTCTGCGGCGATCCAGTCTGCTGCTTGTTCGCCCTTTTCAGCGGCAGGCGCGCGGCCTTCGAAAGCATCGTCGGCTAACGTTTTTATGCGGATAGCCAAGTCAGCTTCCGTGATCGCAGCTGTTGTCGCCTCTGGTAGCGGCATCAACAATTCTTTGGTTTCTGCCGTATTTGTTGTTTCGCTAGATGCCTCAGCCTGAGGCGTCGTTTCATCGGTTGCCGGCGCAGAGCATGCTGTCATTAGAGCAATGGCCGAGACGGCTAGAGTAGTACGGATCATAATGTCGACTCCTGTCACAAAGATTCATTTGCGCGCGGTTTGGCACAGCAAAAGCGCTTGGACAAGAATAGTACGGTGTGTGCGCCGCTCTATGGAAGTGGAATATACTCTATTTCGCCTTCTGGAAGGGTGAAAGGCGTGCCTTTCCATTTCCCCTCGATTGATGCTTTCCAGTCTGATTTTGCTTGTTCGATCCGGTCTTTGCGCGATGCAACGAAATTCCAATCAAGCTTTCGCGGGCTATCCATCGTTTGCCCCCCAGCGAGCATAAAGCGCGCGCCTGAATCTACGTGGATTTCGACATCGGTGCCGGGTTCGAAGATTGCCATTTCGCCGGTCTCAATCGTTTGTCCATCAATGATCGCAGAGCCGTACGCCATATAGATCGCTCTTTCGTCGGCTTCACTGGCGGGAATAACGAATTTTGCGTCGGCATCTGCCTCGGCGCCGGCATACCAAATGCCCCATGGGAATTCGACTGGTGAACTATAACCGAATGCGGTTCCGGCTAACACTCGTGCTGACGCGCCGCCTAGATCAAAAGCCGGTAGTGTCTCTGCGGGGTGATGCACGAACGATGGCTCACTTTCTTCGTAACCTTCGGGGAGAGCGACCCAAGTTTGGATGCCGTGCATAGTCTGCCCAGATTTGCGTTCTGCGTCAGGCGTGCGCTCAGAATGACAGATGCCTTTGCCAGCGGTCATCCAGTTGACTGCGCCGGGACGGATAACCAAATCGGAACCGACACTGTCTTTGTGCTCAATAGCGCCGTCAAAAAGGAAAGTGACCGTCGCTAATCCGATGTGGGGATGTGGGCGAACATCAAACCCTTTGCCAGGTGCGTAGTTGACTGGTCCAAAATGATCGAATAATATGAAGGATTGAACCATTTTGCGATTATGAAACGGCAAAATACGTCGAACGATAAATCCATCGCCCAGGTCTTTTTCTCTTGGTTTGATGATTTGCTGTATGGTTGCCGACATCGTGAGTTTCCAGTTCCGTCTGATTTGCGTACTAAGCTCATATGCAAACGAAACTTCAAACTCTGGAAGCTGAGATTCGGGCATGTCAGTTATGTAAATCGGACATGCAACGCGCTCCAAATCCGGTTTTGCAGGTTTCTAATTCCGCTCGAATACTGATCGCCGGGCAAGCACCGGGAAATTTGGCGGACATATCTGGACGCCCTTTTACAGACCCATCTGGCGATCGGCTGCGTGAATGGTTAGGGTTAGACGAAGCGACATTTTATGATGCGGCTAAGGTTGCGATAGTCCCGATGGGATTTTGTTTCCCCGGCTATGACAAGAATGGCGGCGACATCCCCCCAATGAAACGATGCGCACCGACATGGCGAGAACAACTGCTCACAGCGATGGAGAGTGTCGAAGTTACTGTTCTGGTTGGTGTTTATGCTCAGAAGTGGCACTTGTGCGACAGGGTAGAGAAGACCCTGACAGCGACGGTTGCCAAATGGTGAGACTTCGTTAGTGAGGGATTGTTCACAACGCCGCATCCGAGTTGGAGAAATAATGCATGGCTCAAGCGCAACCAATGGTTTGGGGAAGAGTTATTGCCAGAATTGCGAAAGCGAGTGCAGGCGTCGCTGCGGTAGTCGCAACTTGCTTCTCTCTGCTAGCTGCTTGCGTTACGCCTGCCAATTTTAAAGCACTTACTCCGGAGACGTTTCCTTTGCCCCGTTTTGAATCTGAAGAGAACCGCTTCATCAGTTTTGACGGTGCTGAGTTGGGGCTTACGGTGTGGGGGGAAGAAGCCGATCCTGAAATTGTTGTCGTTGGTGTTCACGGCATGAATGACTATGCCAACGCTTTCCATATGGCGGCACCGTATTGGGCGGAGCGGGGCGTTAAAACATATGCTTATGATCAGCGCGGATTTGGGCGTTCGGTAGGCCGCGGAGATTGGCCTGAAGAAGAGTTGATGCGTGAAGATCTGCGCACCGCTGTCGCCGTAGCAAGAGAGGCCCACCCAGATGCGACGCTCGCTGTCGTGGGTATCTCAATGGGAGGCGCGGTTACGATGACAGCATTCGGGTCAGATCGACCGCCGGAAGGTGTAGACCGTGTCGTATTCAGCGGCCCGGGTCTTCGCGGGTGGGGAACTATTCCGCACCTTCAACGGATCGCGCTTTGGACCTCAGTTCGTGTTCGTCCGGGATGGGTCGTCAAGCCGCCCAAATTCGTAAAAATCGAACCGAGCGACAATGTGGAAATGCTTCAGCGCACATGGAGCGATCCGTTAATGATCGGGCCTAATAAAATTGAACAAGTCCACGGCGTTGTGTCGCTTATGGAAAATGCTCACAAAGCGACGGCTTCGCTAAATGTTGAGACGCCGATGCTCTTGACCTACGGCGCAAAGGACATCGTCATTCCGAAGAACGGGTTGAAGAGAACTGCAAAAGTGCTGCCGGGTCATGTTAGAACGGCATATTATCCCGAAGGCTATCATATGCTGCTGCGCGACCTGCAGGCTGAAGTCGTATTCGAAGATGTATTATCATTTTTGCGTGATGCGGACGCAGAATTGCCGAGTGGGGTAGGAGAAGTCCCCGGACGCAATTGACGCCGTTCGACAAGGCGGTTAACCGCCGCATAGTTCCAAATGCAACTATGCGTGTGAGTGCCATGTTCGATAATTCCTCATATGATGCCCATGAAGGCGTTCATTTCTTTCATGATGAAGAGAGCGGATTGCGCGCAGTTATCGCCATTCACTCGACAGCGCTTGGGCCTTCTGCGGGTGGAACCCGTATGTGGGACTATCCTGACAGCTCAGCGATGATAACCGACGTTCTGCGTCTAAGTCAGGGCATGAGTTATAAGAATGCGATGGCATCAATTCCCCATGGCGGCGGTAAAGCAGTTATCTGGGGCAATTCAAAGACTGACAAGTCTGAGAAATTGTTCCGTGCTTTCGGCCGCGCGGTTGAAAGCCTGCAAGGGCGATATTGGACGGCCGAGGATGTGGGTATCGATACGGCTGACATTGAGATTGCGGCTCAAGAAACGCGCTATGCGGCTGGACTGACAACAAGTGATGCCGCCAGCGGTGACCCATCGCCTGTGACGGCGCTAGGTGTTTTTCGTGGCATCAAACAAGCTGCTGCGCGCGCGTTCGGAAACGACGATCTTTCAAACCGAACCGTCGCAGTTCAGGGCGTGGGTTCTGTCGGCGGGTATGTTTGCCAGTATCTCGCTGAGGCCGGTGCAAAACTGGTGGTTTGTGATGTCGACAAAGAAGCGCTTGCGCTCGTTGAGCAACGTGATGGCGCGGCGGTTGTGGGAATTGATGAGATTTACGACATCGATGCGGACATTTTCTCTCCAAATGCGCTCGGTGCGATTATCAACGAAGACACGCTGAAGCGACTGAAAGTCAAAGTCATCGCGGGCGGTGCCAATAATCAACTCGTCATTCCACAGATGGGTGAATTGGTCCGGCGGGCAGGGATCGTCTACGTTCCAGACTATGTCATAAATGGCGGCGGTATCATTAATGTTGCCGCTGAGATTTCAGGTACTTATTCCCGCCCTTGGGTTGATCAGAAGCTTGATGCCTTGATGGATACTTTAGGCCAGGTTCTAGACGAAGCTACCAGAACCGATCGTCCAACTAACGCTGTCGCTGATGATATTGCCAGAGCGAGGATAGCCGCTGGCAAAACAACCTAGGTTGTGCGGGCCATCACATCGAAAGATTCACTGAGATCATCGATTAAGTCTTGAGGACTCTCAAGCCCGGTGTGGATTCGCAAAAGCGGTCCTGCGCGGTTCTGAATTCTATCGGATGGAAGTCGATTGAGTTGATCGCAGCATGGGATCAACAGGCTTTCATAGCCGCCCCACGAAAACCCCATTCCGAAAAGCTTCATTGCCTCAAGGAACGCGTCGAGTTTTCTTTCGCTTGTTTCATTTAGAACCACACCAAACAATCCGTTCGCTCCGGAAAAATCTCTTTTCCATAAGGCGTGCTCTGGATGGGAAGCAAAGCCCGGATGGAGGATTTGGTTTACCTCTGGCCGCTCCTGCAGCCAATGGGCGACTGTATATGCGGTGGCTTCATGTTGTTTCAATCTTGTGTGTAGCGTCCGTAGGCCGCGCAGCGCCGTGTAGGCGTCATCGGGGGCGAGTGATATGCCCCAGTCTTCACTGCATGTTGCGATTTGAGCGGCTAGACTGTCGGAATTCGTAAGCACTGCTCCGCCCATCGCATCGGCATGCCCAACAGGATATTTCGTAAGTGCTTGGACGGAAATATCTACGCCCAAATCGAGCGGTTTATGAAGCACACCCACGCCCCAAGTATTATCGAAGATTGTGATTACACCGTTCGCTTTTGCGATTGCTGCAATCGCAGGCGTATCCATAATGTCGAAAGTAAGCGAGCCAGGTGACTCTAGAACGATGGCGTGTGTATTTGGTTGGATTAGATCTTTGATCTCGGCCCCGATCAAGGGTGAGAACCTCGTCATTTCAACGCCCATTGCGGTCAGTCGCCGTGTACAGAAGCGACGTGTGGGCCCGTAGATGCTGTCTGAGATCAGTATATGATCGCCTGACTTCACCACCGCGCCGATGGCCAACGCGCAGGATTGCAAGCCATTGGTCGCGAGTCTGCAATGCTTCGCATTTTCGAGCACCTTAAGGGCTTGCTCTAACTCTCGCTGCGCTGTGAGCCCCATTCGTCCATAGGTTTTGCCGTCGCCGTAGAGAACGTCTCTAGTTGGCAGCAGTACGGTCGAGCCACGCTCAATCGGGGGGTTCACGGTATTTACGGGTCCGCGCCCGGCTTTGGTATGTATGAGGCGGGTTTCGTCTTTCATAGCGTCGCAATCGGATTATCAGGATTGGACGCCCATTCAGTCCAAGAGCCATCATAAAGGGCTACGTCCCAATTCCCGAGACGCGCGAGGGACAGTGCTATAATGGCGGCCGAAACACCTGAACCGCAAGTCGCGATAACTTGCTTGCTGACATGATTGCCCAGAAAGTTCTTCAACTTGTCAGCGGATTTCAGCGTACCATCCTCATTTATAAACGTGGTGGCTGGAACGCTCTGGCTGCCCGGGATGTGTCCTGAGAGCATGTTAGGGCGCGGATCAGGTTCCGTGCCGTCGAAACGACCTTTGCCTCTTGCATCGAGGACTGTGAATTGTGAGTGCTCGATCTGTTCACGCATTTGCGTCATATTTTTTACGAGATCGGCTCTTTTCCTCGCGGTGTAGTGTCGTTCTATCGATACTGGAGGAAGATCTTCGGTGTCGCCATCCGCTTCGAGCCATGCCGCTATGCCGCCATCAAGGACTTTGACATCCTTGTGCCCCATTGCGCGGAACATCCACCAGACGCGAGCCGACGCGTAAAAGCCATTTTGATCATAGACTATAATCCGATTTCCATCGCCTAACCCTAGTCTTCTAACCCTTGAGCTGAACAAGATGGGATCAGGCAACATGTGTGCCATTTCATGATCTGGATCAGCGATGTGGTCGATATCAAAGAAAAACGCGCCCGGAATATGTGCGTCGTTATATTGCTCACGACCGGACTTGGTATCAACTGAAGATGGAAGCACCCAAGTAGCATCCACGACACGAACGTCTGGCGCGTCGATATTGTGCTTCAGCCATACAATCGTGACCATCCTCTGCGATTACGGTAATCGCTATCAAGACAAAATTTTCAACCCTGAATTTTTGCGATCGAAAGATCTTCCTGTTCCACCTTGGATGGAAGGCTAAAAAATGAGTTCCGTCGACCCTCTCGTCACGGCTGAATGGCTGAAGAACAATATCCATGCGCCGGACGTTCGCGTCGTGGATGCTACTTGGGTGCTTCCATCTTCAGT
>JAQWGO010000174.1 GCA_029238175.1 Henriciella sp.
GTCCATATGTTTGGTGGCGGAATACACGACGATATCTGCGCCAAGCTCTAATGGCTTCTCAAACACAGGTGTCGCGAAAACATTATCGACAACAAGTTTCGCTCCGGCCTTGTGCGCCAGCGCTGCCACTGCAGCAATATCAACGGCTTCAAGCAGTGGGTTTGATGGGCTTTCGATCAGAACAAGGCGCGTTGGCTTTGACAGCGCCTTTTCCCAAGCCTGCATATCGCTGCCATCAACGAACTCTGTTTCAACGCCGTAACGCGGTAAAATGGTTGAGCAAATGTGCCGGCATGATCCAAACAGGGCGCTAGCAGCTACCACGCGGTCGCCTGCGCTGCACGGAGCAATCATTGCAGATGATATGGCACCCATCCCAGATGACGTCACACGGCACGTTTCAGCGCCCTCTAACAGCGCCAATCGCTCAGCCAACATCTGGTTCGTAGGATTGCCATAGCGCGAGTAGACAAAACCCTCTTCATCGCCAGACATACGTGCAGCGGCCTGTTCAGCACTGTCATAAGCATAGCCAGACGTTAGGAAGATCGCTTCGGAGGTTTCACCATGCTGAGAGCGCATCGTGCCGCCGCGAACCAGCTTGGTTGCGGTTTTCCACTCATTTTCCTTGCGCGTCGTCATCGCTTGGTCCTTTGCAATTCCAGCGCACCGTCATAAGCCTGTCTGATAACGTATCAACCCTTGAGGATTCGGCATGAGTAAACAGACGGTGGGTGTCTTACCCGATGCTGAACTTGAGAGCCTTTTTGCATCAGGCTCAATTGTATCGACTGACGCCCTAGATGCCGACCAGATTCAACCTGCAAGCTTGGACCTTCGCTTAGGCGAAACGGCGTACCGTATCCGGGCAAGTTTTCTTCCAGGCGAAACCCGTACAGTCGATGCGGTTCTGAAAGAGCCGGGGATAGAGCTTCATAAAATGGATCTCTCCGCAGATGGGGCTGTTCTCGAAACAGGCTGCGTCTATCTGGTGCCATTGCAAGAAAGCCTCAATTTGGCGGCGGATGTGTCTGGGCGCACTAACCCTAAGAGCTCTACGGGGCGAATTGATGTGTTCACGCGGGTTGTAACTGATGGCTCTCGTGCTTTCGATGAGGTTCAGCCGGGGTATTCAGGACCTTTATGGCTAGAAGTAAGTCCTCGCACCTTCCCCATTCTGGCAAGGCCCGGTGATCGGCTAGCGCAATTGCGCCTTCGCCGCGGCGGTCATAATGAGATTACCGAACGCGTTGTTTCAATCGATCTTGATAAACCACACGGGACCCCTGTCGGCTGGCGCGCCAAGCACCATGGCGGCCTTGTTGATTTGCGTGGGATAGGCCGCCACGATGTCCATGATTTCTGGGAACCGCTTTATGCTCGCAATGGCCGTTTAGTGCTTGATCCTGAAGAGTTCTACATTCTCGCGTCCCAAGAAGACGTTGATGTCCCCGCCAACCAAGCCGCTGAAATGGCAGCAATCGCGCCAGAGCTAGGTGAATTCCGGGCGCACTATGCGGGCTTCTTTGATCCGGGTTTTGGAACGAATGCTGGCGGCAGCCGCGCCGTGCTGGAAGTACGCTCCCGCGATGTTCCCTTCATTCTTGAGCATGGCCAGCCCGTGGCAAAGCTAATCTACGAACCGATGGCAGAGCCGCCGCGCGCCCTCTATGGCGGCAAAACAAGCAATTATCAGGGCCAAGGCTTGAAACTCAGCAAGCATTTCGGCGCGATTTAGGAGCGATCATGCAATCTCTAATTCCAATAGCGAAAGAGCTAGGTCAGGTCTTGATTGATCGCGGCGAAACCGTTGGTATTTCGGAGTCCTCGTCCGGGGGCTTGATCTCTGCAGCTTTGCTGGCTGTGCCCGGCGCATCAAAATTCTATCGCGGCGGCGGTGTGATCTATACTCCCCAAGCTTTCAAAGGCCTGATGAACCTCACCAAAGACGACATAACCGGCATGCGCTCATCAACAGAGCCTTATGCACGCTTTATGGCCGCCACCATGCGCCAAAAACTGCGCGCCACGTGGGGCCTCTGTGAAACGGGCGCGTCCGGTCCAACCGGAAATGGCTATGGCGACGCTGCCGGGCATACTTGCGTGGCTCTGATTGGCGACGGCTTAGAGCGGTCATCGACTCTAGAAACAGGCCTGCCTAACCGTGAAGAAAACATGCGGCTGTTTGCCAAAGAGGCGCTAACATTCATGCTAACCAACCTACGCGACCTGTAGTCTCTACTGCGTCTTACGCGCCCGCGCCTCAGTCATTTTTCGCACTAGCGTTCGCACATCATATTCGTCATCGCCTTCATAACGCGGGGCATAAGATTCGTAGGCTTTCGACACTGCGGCATGGCGCGCATCGATATGTTCTATGTTGAAGGCATGGCTAACGACGTAGGGTTCCCCTGCTTTAATCTGCGGCAGGCAAATTCCGGCAAAACGATCCGCGTCCATCGCTAAATGTACCGACCGTGGATCAATAAGTTCTGATTGTACCCAGCCGGGAACAATCATGCCGACGGTGACGAAGTCCGGCATATCCTCCCGCAACCCTTCGGTTAGGGCGAGAACGGCGTGCTTGGTCGCCATATAGGCTGTGCCTTGCGGAACCGCGCTAAAGAAAGAGTTTTCAGACCCAACATTATAGATCGCCGCCGGGGTGCCCTGCTCTCTCATTCGGCGCCCAAAACTCGCCGCGCAATGCCATACGCCGAAGAAATTAACCGCAAAGACTTTGTGAACCTCTTCCAGAGGCATATCCGGAACCTTGTGTCGCGGCGCAGATACGCCCGCATTGCTCAAGAGGATGTCCACATGCCCATAAGTATCCCAAGCAAAGTCAGCCAGCGCCTCAACTTGCGCCGGATCTGTGACATCACAGATGAAATGCCGGGCTTCAATCCCCAGCCCTTCAAGCGCCGAAACCGCCTCTTCCAAACGGTTCAATCGCGGCTCCGCGATAATGACTTTAGCCCCCTCGGCTCCAAAGGCTTTCGCAAAGGCAAAACCGATCCCGGTTGCCCCACCAGTGATGACAACGACTTTCCCTGCGTAGTTATGCATTCGACCAACCTCCCAATACTTTAGAGACAAATCGAAATTCTCAAGATTAGCAAGAATTTTTGACCCCATAAGAGGGTCTGCTTCAGGTCAGGAGAAGGCGTAACCTCGCCACCGTTGTTTGATTTTTCAGGAGCTTCCAGCTTATAATTACAAGTGAACAAGACATTACCTTTGGGAAGATCTAATTACTATGCGTCAAAACGGAGTTGATCCGCGAGCATTGTCTGCACGCATTGAGTCCATGCCTACAAGCAAACGCAAAAAAGTATGGGCGAACTATAGATTGTGGATAGCCGAAGGCGCGAAGGCACAAGGGTGGTTAGGTGGTATTGGCGCCATG
>JAQWGO010000006.1 GCA_029238175.1 Henriciella sp.
CCGAGAGCGAACTCGTTGACCCTGCCACAACGCATCCAGACGTGACCGAACCTCGCGACACAAGTTTTGAAACGCCAGCGGAAAAGCCGAAGGTGGCAAAGACGCCGGCAACCGTCAAAGTGCCGCCGCCGTCTAATGGACCTGTGCGCCTGGTTGAAACACAGCCGGTGCTCGGCACACCCGATGTTGAGATCGATCCGACAGGAGGCGCAACCTTGGCGCCTACCGTAACGCCGGTTCAGGCCTCGCCATCTGAAGTCACCGCCAGCGAGTGGCCTGCAATTCTGGATGCAGCGAAAACTGCGCTTTCAGCAGCAAAAACGGCGCAGGGTAAATTCATTCAGACAAACGCCGATGGATCCATCACGAACGGAAGCTTTTCTTTGAGTCGCCCCGGTAAGATGCGCTTTGATTACGATGACCCAACGCCAATCCTGATTGTGTCTGATGGTGCCACCGTCGCAATGGAAGACAGCGCCTTAGAAACTGTTGACCGTATTCCACTCGCGTCGACGCCACTTGGCCTGATCTTGAACAGCGATTTGGACTTCGACACGGATGTTGATGTTCTGGATATCAGACGCAATGACGGCAAAATCGGCATTCGCGTTAGTGATGCCTCAGGCGAGCTAGATGGCACACTAACTATGGTGTTTGATGCAGCGACTTATGATCTGCTTGGATGGTTGACGGTCGATGGAAACTTGCAAACGACCGTTGTCGATCTGGTTGATGTTGAGACGAATGTCCGGATTGATCCACGTCTTTTCCGCCTCAATGAGGCAGACGATGAGGAAGACGAGCGCTAAGCGACATATCGTTCTGAACATTTTCAAACCCCGCGATCTGTAAAGATGGCGGGGTTTTTCATGTGGAATGCGCGTGCATTTACTTTGTTTTACAAAGTATTCTGTTGACACAAATCAATACTTTGTGTTTCAAAGTTGTTGTCGAAACAAAAAGGAAGCCCGACATGAGACATGCTCGAACAACAACTATCGCCCTCGCTGCAGCTCTGATTGCTCCCCTCGCAAGCGCTGGCACGCTCACCTTCACAGTGGACGGTGTCGAAGCCCGCGGCGGAACACTCTATGTCGGCGTCCAGACTGAGGAGCAGTTCATGGAATGGGACGGAATCGAAGGCGAATCGATCGCGGAACCCACAGCTGGCTCTCACAACGTAACGTTCGATCTCCCGGCGGGAGATTACTCAGTTTCGGTCTGGCATGATCAGAATGATGATGGTGATTTTGGATTGTCGGAATCTGGCATGCCGGCTGAAGGCTGGGCCATGCTTAACGGTACAAAACTGCGCGGTGCACCAACCTTCGAAGCCGTGAAAATCAATGTCACGGATGCGGGTGCGTCAGCTAGTGAGACTGTGATCTATCCACGCTAAGCAAAAATAAACCGGACAGGATAGAACACCCGTCCGGTTTTAAATACCGCCTCCGCGTGCGTCCCCACGACCCACCTGCAAGCTAACTTACACAAAAAACAGCGACTGCGATCGCCACCGAATTCTGCATTTGCCCCTTTTACATACCACTGGTATGTTGACGGTCAATCTGAAACCGAAACGATCATGGCTAGACGCTCTCAAATTGATGCAAAAAAGACACGCCAGCAATTGCTGGCGGATGCCGCACACCTTTTTTCAACTCAAGGCTATTCCAATACCTCAGTTGCTGACATTTGTACGGCTTCAAGTACAACCAAGGGTGCTCTGTTTCATCACTTTAAGAGTAAGCAGTCCCTTTTCCTTGAAATATGGACGAACCTGCAAGTTGCGATGGACGCAGAAGCACGTGAGGCTGCAATTGCGGCGCGAAGTTTGACTGATCCCTACAGCGCTTTTCTGGCAGGATGTAGGGTCTATTTGAAATATGCGACGCGCCGTGACTACCAAAAAATTGTCTTGATTGATGGCCCATCCGTGCTTGGCATGAAGGGTTGGTACGAAGAAGATCACGCCCTTGGCAGCCAGAATGTTTTGGCCGGTGTTAGGTATCTCGCGAAAAAAGGGATTGTGGCCGAGGCCCATGTCGAAGCGCTGGCGGTTATGCTGCAAAGCGCCCTTAATGGCGTTGGATTTGCCTTATCGCGTGAGGAAGACGGCGTCACCCCGGAAAAGGTCTACAGCGCTTTTGAAGCGATGGTTCGTAGCTTACGTTAGCCCCGACTTCATCAAGTCCGCAAAGCGTTCAAACAAATAGAAACTGTCTTGCGGTCCAGGGCTAGCTTCGGGGTGGTGCTGAACCGAGATAATTGGTTTTCCAGCGACTTTTAGACCTGAATTTGTGCCATCAAAGAGTGACGTATGGCTCTCCTCTACGCCAGAAGGCAAGGTCGCCACATCAACAGTAAACCCATGATTCATAGATACAATTTCGACTTTTCCGGTCTCTAGATCTTTCACCGGGTGGTTCGCGCCATGATGGCCCTGCGCCATTTTCATTGTTTGAGCGCCAAGGGCCAAAGCCAGCAGCTGATGCCCTAAACAAATCCCGAGAATGGGCGTACCACTATCTATCAAATCACGGATCATGTCGCCTGCACGTGTAATCGTTGCGGCCGGATCACCGGGGCCGTTAGACAGCACAACACCGTCTGGATTCAGCGCTTTGATTTCTGCAAAACTCGTTGTGCCAGAAACGACAGTCGCTCTCGCGCCAACTTGCGCCAGATTGCGGAGGATATTTTTCTTCACACCAAAATCTACCACAACAACATGTTTCTCAGCACTGTTGTTAGCACTGAACCCGGTGGCGAGGTCCCAAAGGCGCTCTGTATGATCAAACGCGGCCTCAGTCTGAACATTCGCTGCAAGATCGGCGGCTTCTAGGCCTTCCCAAGCTTGCGCCGTTTTGATGAGAGCGGCTGTATCAATATTGCCATCTGGAGCATGCACGATGGCACACTTCTGCATGCCTTGCTCGCGGATAAGACGGGTCAGTGCGCGCGTGTCGACGCCAAAAAGACCGACGATACCTTTCCTGCTGAGCCAGGCATCAAAATGGTCTTCTGCTCGCCAATTAGATGGCGGCGTGATTGATTCGCGGAAGATCGTGCCCTTCGCAGCGCTCGCGGCCCGTATGGACGATTCTTCATGATCCTCCAGATTCGCGCCAACATTGCCAATATGAGGGAAAGTAAACAGGATAACTTGCTCTGCATAAGACGGGTCGGTCAGTATCTCCTGATAGCCCGTCATTGCTGTGTTAAAGCATAATTCACCGACCGCCGTTCCGACGGCGCCGGAACCATGGCCCAAGAAAACCGTGCCATCTGCTAAAGCGACAGCACCCGTTGCGGAAGCGGATTGATTTTTATCGTTCAAAGTCTTATCTCCATCGCTTCGCACAGTGCGATATGTTTTACCCGTTTAACGCTTTCGCAGGCAAACGGGTGGCAGATAGAGCGCTGTGCCCCGAACCGTCAAGCGGATTCGGTCATTCAAGGAAGGCTTTTGAGGCTTTTATTATGGGTCAGCTAGATCAGACCGAACTTTCGACAATTCGCAGACGCATTTGCGCGTCTTTGACTCAAGCTGAGTCTGAAGATGCCAATAGTGTGCGCGCGCAGACTTTGCGCCTTGTGAAATGTGCGATGACAGACCGAGATGTAACCGCGCGCGGGCGCGGCGATTGTGGTGGCTGCGAAGAAAGTGATATTCAAGCGCTTTTGGAAACAATGGTCGCTCAACGTGAAATCTCGGCTCAGCAATATGATGATGGCGGGCGCATTGCGGACGCGGAACGTGAGCGCGATGAAATTGAAATCATCACCGAATTTCTGCCCAAACCCTTAAAAGGTGACGCCTTGCAGATCGCGGTCGGTGCCGTGATCGCGGAGCTTGAGGCGAGTAAGCTTAAGGACGTTGGTCGCTGTATGTCCGTGCTGCGGGAACGCTTCCCCGGGCAGATTGAATGCGGCCCTGCAGGTAAGGCCGTCCGCGCCGCGCTAGGTTAAACAAACCGGCGCATCACCCTCTGGGGTGATGTCAGTTTTACAAATACTTGGAATTTAGGCTAAGTTTGATGACTTAGATGAGGTTCCTATGTCCTATTCTCGCACCTTTGCCCTACCCCTAACCGCAATCATTCTAACGCTTTCAGCCTGCGGGCAATCAGATGGCTTAGCGGATATGCCTTTAACCGAGCTTACTGAAGCCGCGGCGAACGGTGATCCCAGCGCCATGCAAGAGCTAGAGCGACGCGCCGCAAGCACACTCGCAGACGCTCAGACGGCATCTGATGGCGATCCTGAAACAGCGTTTAATACAGCCTACTATTCTGGTGACCTAGATACCGTTGCTAGTCTCGCGGAAGCCGGAAACGTCTTCGCGATCACATATGAAGCCAACATGGTCCAAATGTTGGGGAGTTCGACAGAAGCTGAAAAAGCAAAAGCACGCAGCGACCTCGAGGCGGCCGCGGCAGGTGGCCATGCCCATGCAATGTATTTGATCAGTGAAGACTATCTTGATACGAAAGCTCTTTATCCCGTCGATGAGGCAAAAGCTTTTGAGATCGGCGAACAGGCCGCTGAAGCCGGCTACATGGAGGCCATGTTCCGAACAGGCGTCAGATACCAATACGGTCATGTAGGTGCGCCGCAGGACGATGAAAAAGCCGTCAAGTGGCTGACGAAAGCTAAAGAGGCCGGGCATCGCCAAGCGCAGCAACAATTAGACGAACTGGCCGCGAAATAGTAGCTATTCAAGCAAAGCGGCTTTGATTTCCGGCAACCAGGTCTCTGTGATCAGGTCATAGGCCTTTAGCGTCGTGGCAAAGTCCCAGTGACACCACCCCATGCCCCGGCTTTCTAAACCTTCACGCATGGCGCGGGTCCAAAGCGCGCGCTGCGCAATGGGCACCTCTTCATACACGCCAAACTCACCAACAAAAACAGGCATGCCGAAGCGGTTTTGCGCCGAAAGCGCTTTGTCCAGATCGGAAGCCATATTTGCGATATCTTTACGGCTTCCCCATCGCACGCCCGTTGGACGCACAGGCTCAGCCCAAAACGCGCCCTGATGAGTAAACTCAAATGGCGAATAGTCATGGTAAGTTAGGATCGCGCGCGGGTCGTATGGCGGAGATGACTTCGTCAATCCGTCAAGATTGCCCCAATTTGCTGTCCCGAGAATCACCCAACGATCTGGATTATCCTGACGTATGCGATCCAAAAGACGCTTATTCAGCGCGCTCGTCCGCTTCACCGTCATGGCGCCATATGGCTCATTTATCGTCTCAAAGATCACAAATTTGGGCGCGGTTGCGTAATGATGCGCTAGCTGGTCCCAAAGCGCTTCTAGCCGCCTTTCATGAATATCAGGGCGTTCACTGAGCTCTTCATAGTGATGCACATTGACGATAATGTTCAGGCCGATCTCTCCGGCCCAGCGAACGATTTCGTCAACGCGCGCTAGAAAGCCTGCATCGATCGCATAAGGCGGCGCTGACCCCATGCGTGTGGACCACCGTATTGGCAGGCGCACGGTGTCAAAGCCCTCATCCTTAAGGAGCTCCATATCGCTGCGGCGTACGGTGTAGCCCCACTCACCCTCTTTACGGGGGCTGTCCAAAGCGTTTCCGAGGTTCATGCAGCGCTGGATCGGTGAGGTCGCCAAAGGCAGGCGTGTTTGTTCGGCTTTCGCATCTTCAATGGCGGGGGCGCATGATGCAGCCACCATCGCAAGTCCAAGAATAATACTGCGCATTTCAGTCTCCTGACATTTCGCCCGCTTGCACACAGACCTTCGCCGCCTTAGCTGAAGCTGAAGCAAATCTGGAGCCAGAATGGCCAGCCCTGACATCGTTCGCATCGGCACACGTGGATCACCGCTCGCTTTGTATCAAGCAAACCTGATCGCAGCGCAAATTTCTGATGCCTCTGGCGGCGCGCTGAAAGGCGAAATCGTTACATTTAGCACTAAAGGCGATCAACTTACGACTGAGCGCCTTATCAATTCCGGCGGCAAAGGCCTGTTCACGCGTGAGATTGATCGCGCCGTTGATGATGGCGAATGCGAAATTGGCGTTCACAGCCTTAAAGACGTGCCAAGCATCCTTCCAGATGGCCAAGCGATTCTGGCGTATCCAGAACGCGTTGATCCACGCGATGGTTTTTTGACGACAAGCGGTATCACGCGTCTGCAGGATCTACCTCAAGGCGCCGTTCTGGGCACAGCCAGCCTGCGCCGGGAAGCGCAAGCACTGGCGCTGCGTCCTGATCTAAGAGTCGTAACGTTTCGCGGCAGCGTTCAGACCCGCCTCAAGAAATTGGAAGACGGTCAGGCCGATGCGACATTTCTGGCCATGGCTGGCTTGATCCGTTTGGAGCTTGGCAAACTGGCGACCCCCGTTCCGGCATCGGATATGCTGCCAGCCGCGGGGCAAGGCATAATCGCGGTTGCGGCGCGGCCTGAAAGTATCAGCGCGATGCTGGCCGATACACTCGCCCGGATTGATCATGCGCCGACACGAGCAATGGCGAATGCCGAGCGTGCTTTTCTAACTGAACTTGATGGGTCTTGTAGAACAGCGATGGCGGCGCAGCTAAGCCTTGAGAATGGCGGTTGGGCCATGCGAGGCGAAGTTCTTGCGCCAGATGGTCAAACCCGCTGGGTCGCAGACGCGACGGCGCTTCTGTCCAATAATCTTGATGATCTGGCAGACCTTGGCCGCACACTAGGGCAAAGAATACGCAAAGATGCGGGCGGCGATTTACCTGCCTTTGAGGACTAGCAGCATGGCTGGTCAGACCCTGCCGGTGATCATCACGCGCGCTGAGCCGGGCACGCGCGAAACAGCGGCGAGACTTTTAGAGAGCGGACTGACACCTATTCCGGCCCCCGCCCTTTATATTGAAACGAACACCTCAGAGGAAGTTCCTCACCACAGCGATGTTTCAGGTTTAGTCTTCACCAGCGCAAATGGCGTGCGATGCTACGTCAATCGGACAAACTATTTTGAGACGCCAGCTTGGTGCGTCGGCCCTGCAACCGCAAAAGCCGCGCGCGATTCTGGTTTCAAGACGGTGCACGAGTCATCCGGCAACGCCGTCGATCTAGCCAATTATATCGCCAATCATGCGGTGCCAACCGACAAGCCCTTACTTCACGTTGCAAATGACGCTGCCAAGGGTGATCTGAAACGTGAGTTGGAAAAGTTCGGTTTCGCTGTCGAATTCTGCCCGCTTTATCATATGCGTCAGTCAGAGAGCTTGCCCGCCGCCGCGATTGAGGCATTGGAATCTGACCTGCCAGCCCTCGTTTTGATTCACTCGGCCAAAGGCGCGGAAGCGTTTGCCGCACTCGCTAAAAACTGTGCAACGAACCAAATCATCGCTGTTTCAATATCAAAGCAGGCTGCCAATCCCCTCACATCGCTCGACTTAAAAGCTGTTATAGTCGCGACAGCGCCCAACGAAGATGGATTGTTTGGTGCAATTAACGACGCAATTGCCATACTTTCGGCCTGAACCAACACCATATACGCTTAGCGCAGATCAAATATCTCGGGAGATGCAACATGACGGACATACCTCCACCGCCTGCCACCGGTGATAATGCCCCTATTGATGCAGAGTTCGAACCCGCGGCCCCGCGCGCGAAAGCACCGAAGCAAACGAACCGTTCCGGTCCGGGTTGGTTGGCTTTTGGTCTCGTCGGGTTGATTTCAATTGCGAGCCTAGGCTTAGCGGCTGCTTCTAGCGGTTTGTTGCCGGGCTTCAAAGATGACGCAGACGCGCTTGAACCGATCAAGACAGATATCGCTGCATTGAAAGTAACGGGTGATCTGTCCCAAGAAGCGGTGACCCAACTTACCGAAGATATCACGCGTTTAAATGCGTTTCGCCGTAACGCCGTTAACTCGCAGCGGAATATCAATCAGCAATTCGAAGACATAAACCGCGCGATTGAAGTGCTTGAAGCCGACATCAGCGCTGCGATGGGCGACACGCCAATCGCAACAGCGACAGTGGCAACTGGGCCCGAATTAGCGGCAACAGAAGCGACGCAAACCGAACCTGCGGACATTATGGAGACGCGGTTCTCTGAGCTGGAGGCGCAGATTGCTGCGTTATCAAATGCTGCATCTGTCGAGACCAACAGCGCTGACATCGCGACAATCGAATTGACTGCAATTGAAGAAGAAATTGGCTTGCTTCGGGAACGTCTGGATGTCGTTGAGGCCGAGTTGGCGGAGCAGCCCGCATCAGCTGAACAAACAGATACGAACAGCGAAGACGCAGCGCTGGCGCTCTCTGCTATTGAAGCGGCGGCGCGGCGTGGACGACCATTCTTGGCGGCCCAACAAAAGCTAGCGACGGCCCTTCCGAGCAATACCGCTGCTGCGCGACTAGAAGCTTTAGCGACTGAGGCTGTACCAACGCTTGCGGACCTACGCGCCAGTTTTCCTGACCTCATGAGCAAAGCAATTGATGCGGAAGCACAGGCAGAGGGCGGCAGCTCAAGTTGGATGCGCAGCCTATTCGGGGATGGCATTAAGGTTCGCCAAAAAGGTGAAGTTACTGCAAGTGATCACTTGCTTGCCGCTTCTGAAGCTCTGGGCGAACGTGATTTAGAGGCCGCAATTAGCAGCATTACAGCGTTAGAACCCGCCGTTCAGACCGTCTTCACAGATTGGTTGGATAATGCCCGAAAGCGCCAGACGCTTGAAGATACGCTTGAGGCCTTGCGCCTCACAATGATTGCAAAGGACCGCTAATGATCGTCCTCGTTTTGATCATCCTCATTTTTGTGTTGGCATCGCTCGTTGTGATCTGGGCATCGCGATTACCCGGCGGGCTGACGATCGACCTTGGCACAGGCGCGGTTTATGAGTTTGAGCTGGTCTTCGCCCTATTAGGTATCGTGCTGATTGGCGCGGTGATGGCCCTTCTATGGTCTCTGGTCACGGGAATGGTCACGCTGCCGTCGCGGTTCAGCAAATCGCGTAAAGCATCAAAGACGAAGCTTGCGAATAAAGCGCTGGCAGACGGACTACTCGCGGCTGAGGCTGGCGATGCCGTCTTGGCGCAAAAGATGTCTAAGAAAGCGGCGCAACATGCCGACGACGATCGCTTGAAACTGCTACTTGAAGCACGCGTTGCAGAAGTTTCCGATGATTGGTCCAGCGCCGAGCGTGCTTGGGGTCAACTTGCGCGGCTTCCGGGCGGCCAGCTTGCCGGTCTTCGCGGTGCAGCTTCTGCGGCGAGTGCACGCGGCGATACACTTTCTGCTGAGGCGCGCGCACGTGAAGCATTAGAATTGAAATCCGGCGCAGATTGGCCGTTCAACTCACTGTTTGACAGTCAGGTTGCCGCTGGAAACTGGTCCGCAGCACTAACGACACTTATAACGGGCGAAAAGCGTGGACAGATTAAAGGCGATAGCCTGCGTCGTCGCCGCGCTGTTTTGTACACCGCCCGTGCTTCTGTGCTTCAGAACAGCGAACGCAAAGAAGCCCAGCAATTATTGGCAGAAGCGATCCGTTCGGCGCCAAGCTTCCCGCCGGCTGCTTGGCATGGCGCACGTCAGCTGATGATTGATAACAAAGTGAAGGCCGCGCAAGGCGTGCTGGAACTTGGCTGGAAAGCCCGCCCGCACCCTGCCCTGTCGCAGCTTGCCCGCAGAATTGATCCCAATGGCACTGATGCTGATGTCATAAGACGCCTGCAAGCCTTGATCAATATCAATCCAGATCACCGCGAGAGCCGCATCCTGATCGCAGAGCTTGCTATGGCCAATAAGGATTGGCTTGGGGCAGTTAAGACGCTTGCGCTTCTGGTTGAAGAGAACCCAACGGCGCGTCTCTGCCTGTTGCTTGAAAAAGCGCTGCAAGGTTATGGCGACCCAACTGAGGCTGATCGCTGGGGCCGTATGGCTGTAACGGCCTCACGTGAGCCGGAATGGTCCGATCTTGATCCAAAAGGCGGGGCGTTCAATTATAATCCGCGTGATTGGTCGCGTCTGGTCTATGCCTTTGGCGATGCTGGAACGCTTGTCCATCCGCGCTATGAGGCATCGGAGCGCGAGCTGGATGCCAGTAAGCCCATCGCTCTGCTAGGCCCGGCACAAAACACTTCGATTTCAAGCGCACCTAAGACAAATGTGGTCACACCGCCGCTCGATTACGTTCCAAGTGAAGACTAATTGCGGTTGATCACCGACTGGTGAAATGTCCACGCATTCGCAACAATGGTTTCGATGTCTGAAACGCGAGTTTCAAATCCTAAAACTTGCTTGGCTTTGGATGTGTCTGCGGTGAGTTCTGGCGGATCGCCTGCGCGGCGCGGCCCGATATCATAGTCAACTTTTTGCCCGGTAACCGTCTCGACCGCATCAACAATCTGACGAACGCTATAGCCATGACCAGTACCAAGATTTAGCTGCTCGCTTTGTCCGCCGGCCATCAAATAGCGAAGCGCGAGAAGGTGTCCCTGTGCCAGATCTTCGACATGGATATAGTCACGGATACACGTGCCGTCCGGGGTTGGGTAATCTTCACCGAAGATCGCAAAGCCCGGACCATGCCCCGTCATCGATTGTAGAATGCGCGGGATCAGGTGTGTTTCGGGCTCATGCTCTTCACCAATCTCTCCATCGCGGTCAGCGCCGCAAGCATTGAAATAGCGCAGTGCGACATGGCGCAGATCATGCGCCGTATCAAAATCGGCGAGCATTTGCTCAACCGCGAGTTTGGAATGGCCATATGGATTGACCGGGCGCTGCGGCGTTGTCTCCCGGATCGGCACTTCTGATGGAATGCCATACGTCGCGCAGGTGCTGGAAAAGACGATTTTATCAACGCCATTTGCGTTCATGGCATTGAGCAAGCTCAGCGTCCCGCCAACATTGTTGCCATAATATTTGCCGGGATCACGAACAGACTCGCCAACCAGAGAGTAAGCGGCGAAGTGGATCACCGCTTGTGGCTTGTACTGTTTCATGACGGCATCAAGACGCCCTGCATCGGTTAAGTCGCCAACTTCAAGCGGACCCCACTTCACAGCGTGTCTGTGGCCATAGGATAGGTTGTCGAACGTAATCGGTGTGTAGCCACTTTCCGCGAGGCGTTTGCACGTGTGACTACCAATGTAACCGGCACCGCCAGTGACGAGGATTGAATTTTCGGTCGTCATACTCATCTCCAGTGCCGTTAAACGCGCCACGCTTTAGGATGCTCAGCCAGAACGGCTTTTGTCCACGCGTCGGCTTTGTCAGCTTCGACCAGCGCAACAATACACCCACCGAACCCGCCGCCAGTAAGTCTCGCGCCACGTGCGCCTAATCGCGTCGCAGTGGCCACCAGCGCATCAATACCCGGATGCGAGGCTTCGAACATCTCAGCATAAGACGCGTGGCTGTCATTCATCAAATCACCAAACGTATCAAAGTCTGTGTTGCGCATTGCTATCGCTGCTTCGATCGCCCGTTTGTGGTCGCTCACAACATGTCGGACGCGGCGCTGCTGTTCAGCGGGCAGGGTTTTTATAGCAGCGTCTTGAGCCGCATTGAGACGGCAGAGGTGATCTGCGCGAAGAGATTGCCGCGCGGCTTCACACTCTTCAAAGCGTTCTTTGTAACGCCCGTCACTCAATTCGCGGCGAATACCGGAATGTAGCACAACAAATGCCCAGTCAGACGGGATATCAATCACGTCAAAATCGAGCGAGACTGTATCGAGCGCCAAGGCTTTGCCTTTGTCAGCAAGACCAACCGCCATCTGATCCATTATCCCACACGGCATGCCAATATAATCGTTCTCAACTGAACGCGCCTGTTTCGCAATCTCGACCGGGTCTGGCGCTTCGCCAATCGCAGCCGCGACCGCGCGCAAGATCGCTGTTATGAGAGCAGCTGATGACGAGACGCCTGCCCCGTCAGGAATATCGCTCTCGATGAGCAGACGCGCGCCATCTTCGAGCCAACCGAGTGCTCTAGCTTTGTTGAGTGCGCCAACGGCATAGTCTGTCCAGTCGTCACGCTTTGGGTCGCCAACGGGGCGCTGAACGACTGCATCAAACCTTGTGGACTTGATAATGAATTGGTCACCAGCATCTGGAGCAAACCCAACATGCACTTGGCGTTCTATTGCGGCTGGCAAGACGTTGCCGCCATTATAGTCAGTGTGCTCGCCAATCAGGTTGACCCGTCCCGGCACCGTTGCTGTACCTGCTGGCTCAACACCAAATGCGTCTTGGAACAGAGAAGCGATACTCATCATTGGGCTCTTAGTTTTTCAGCGGTTTGATCGGGCATAATATCTACTGTGAAAATGCCCGTAGATTGCTCAACTGAAGCCAGATATTTGATCCGGTCCTTACCGCGCAGAAGCGGGTAAAATTGCGCCGTGAATTGGAAGGCCCCATCCCGGCCATGCGGCGCAGCATGAAGAGTTAGCATGACGGGCGTTTCACGTTCAAAGAACGCATCATAACGGCGGATCGTGTCTCCAAGCAGGTGAGCAAATCCGTCAGCTTGGGTATTATCAAACCCCCAAGGACCAGACACAGGCACTTCAGCTGACACCCAAACTTCATAGGGAAAACGCGCGAAGGCTGGCGCGTAAGAGACCAAACCGCCAGCCTCAGCAATTTTTAGGTTAGCGTCCCACGAGCGGACTTCTGACGCCAGATCATAGCCAGCCTCAAACGCTTTCGCGGCATAAGCCTGCGGCGCGGGCACAACAGGAAATCCATATATCTGGCCATGCGGATGGTGCAGCGTCACACCAACCTCGTCGCCGCGATTTTCGAACGGGAGGACGTAAGCGCACCCCGCACCGAACATGGCTTGATAACGGTCGATCCAAGTTTCGACCAAAAGGCGGCGTCTGTCTTGGCCTAGCGTTGCCAGAGAGCCTTCGGCCTTTGGCGAATAGACGATTACCTCACACGCGCCCTCGGCCGCGACCGTGTTCAGGTTCGATGGTTCAGGCGCACGCGCATTTTTGCTGAGGCTTGGAAAGCGATTGCCGAAAACGGCAAGCTCAAAATCCTGAAACGGAATCTCAGTAAGTGGCTGGCCGGGTTGGCTGGGGGCCAGCGGATTTGCCGCCGCACTTGGCTTAAAGGTCCGATTATTGCGGCCTGCAGCATAGATTGACCAATCGCCGCGCAATGGGTGTTGGCGTAGTTCTGCGCCCGCATTCATCTCAAGATCTTCACCGGGGACGCGGTCTGTAACGGATTTTTCAAAACCGTAGAGAAACAGGTCACGGCCATCGCCTTTAATATGGTGTCGGCGATAGACAGCGCGGCCATCGATAGACCTGGAAAGCGTAGAAAACGTATCAGACATGGATCACAGCCTTACAAGCACACGCTAGGCTTCGCTAGTGGCAATCGCGGGTGGTTGAAAGCTGTTTCGAATGCAAAAATTCTTGCCTGTTTGCAGAATGTAGCTTTTGTGTGCAGCGACTTATGAAAGAGTTTGAATGACCGCTGTAAACTACATTGTCTTACATGGTGGCGAGACCAGCCTCATCGTGGATGCGACCACTGGCATGCGCCCTAGCGTGATCTATTGGGGGCCGCTTTTAGACGGCTGTGATCCAGCAGACTTAAAACGCATGGCGACACGCCAGCATGCGCCGGGCAGTCCGGATGTTGAACCAGCGGCGTCATTGCTAAACGAAACAGGGTCAGGCGTTGGCGGTTTTCCAGGATTTTCCGCCCACAGAAGCGGCTCAGATTGGTGCAGTTTGTTTGTCGTGCGCGAGGTTAAAGATAACGGCGCGAACAAGATTGAGATTACCTGTGAAGATACTCGCACAGCCATCCGTGTGACGCATATCATTGCGCTCAATCCGACCAGCGGCGTCCTTTGTTTCGAAACCGAGGTTGAGAATTTCGGCAATGCGCCACTTTCGCTAGATTGGTGCGCTGCGATCTGCTTGCCTTTGGATGAACAGATGCAGCATCTGAAAAGCTTCACAGGCCGCTGGGCGAACGAATTTCAGATTGAGGATGTCCCCGTCTTCACCGGCGCTTATGCTCGCGAAAATAGAGCTGGGCGGACCAGTCACGACAACTTCCCCGGCCTGATCGCGCAAACGAACGATACAAATGAGCAAGCCGGCGCGTGCGCTGGCTTTCATCTGGGGTGGAGCGGGAATAACCGCGTTCGCGTGGACCGTTTGAGTGATGGACGAGCATTCATTCAAATGGGGGAGTTGTTCTTCCCCGGTGAAATGCAGATAGAAGCGCAAGGAACGTATCGTACGCCTAAAATGTACGCAGCACGAACCGCCCATGGTCTATCAGTTCTTTCACGCCAGTTTCATAGGCAAGTGCGCGGACAGGTCTTGGATGGCCGGATCGCGCGAAAGCCGCGACCAATCCACTATAATACATGGGAAGCTGTCTATTTCGACCACAGCACAGAGCGCTTGTTAGGATTGGCAGACAAGGCTGCTGAAGTTGGGGCCGAACGCTTCATCCTTGATGATGGTTGGTTTGGCTCCCGCCGAGATGACCGCGCCGGGCTTGGCGATTGGTGGCCATCGGATGAGGTTTATCCCGATGGATTGGGACCTCTGATTGAGCATGTCACACGCCTTGGGATGGATTTTGGCCTATGGTTCGAACCTGAAATGGTCAATCCGGACAGCGACCTTTACAGGGCGCATCCCGAATGGGTCTTACAAGCGGCCGGGGTTCAACAAATCCCATCGCGGGGCCAATACGTTCTGGACCTGACGCGGCCTGAGGTCAGCGCGTATCTCTTCGACAAGATGCACGCTTTGCTGAGCACACATGATATCTCCTACATCAAGTGGGATATGAACCGCGATATTCACCATCCGGGCGGCGCTGATGGACGCGCCAGAACATCGGCGCAAACACACGCCGTTTATGCCTTGATGGACCGTCTGCGAGCAGCACATCCAAAATTAGAGATTGAGAGTTGCTCGTCTGGCGGCGCGCGGGCTGACTATGGCGTTTTGGAGCGC
>JAQWGO010000013.1 GCA_029238175.1 Henriciella sp.
CCACAAAACCACCTATTTCGGCACGACCGCTATTGCCGTGACCCTTGGTCTTATCATGGCAACGATATTCCAACCGGGGGCTAGTCTTTCACCTGAGACATTTGCAGGCGCAGATGTCGAACGAATGCAGCAAGTCACACAGAAAGCCGCTGAAGCAGGTGGTTTTGTGGAAAGGCTGCTCGCAATTGTTCCAACCAATCCTGTTGATGCGTTAGCGAGTGGGAACATCCTTCAAATTATCTTCTTCGCTATTCTATTCGGCGTTGGCATCCTGATGGCGGGCAATATTGCCAAACCCCTCGCCAATTGGTTCGATGGCGCATCGGAAGCCATGATGAAAGTGACCATTATTGTCATGGAAATAGCGCCAATTGGCGTGTTCGGCCTAATGGCCACAGTTATGGCAACCAAAGGACTAGGTGTACTTCAAAGCCTTGGGACACTGGCGATTGCGCTTTACCTTGCTTGCTTCATCCACATTATCTTCACCTATGGCGGGCTGATCATTAAGGGCGTTCTACGCCTGCCTGCCCTGCCATTCTTTCGTGGGATCACGGATGCGCAGGCCGTTGCTTATTCAACTGCAAGCTCTTCTGCGACGCTGCCTGTGACCATTACCTGCGCAGAAGAAAACCTTGGAATTGATAAGGCTGTGGCGGGTTCTGTTCTTCCGCTTGGCGCGACAATCAACATGGACGGTACCGCCATTTATATTGGCATGGTTGCACTATTCGGCGCGCAAGCGATGGGAATAGAAGTCACTCTAACTCAGTACGTCCTCGTGGCAGTTATGGCGACACTCGTTTCAATCGGTGCCGCGGGCATCCCAAGCGCGGGCTTGATCTTGTCCGGCATGGCGCTGGCGCAGGTAGGCATTCCAGAAGAGCAAGCATTCCTGATCATCGGCTTCATCCTGCCATTTGACCGCTTACTCGACATGATGCGAACACTGACCAACGTGACGGGGGATGCGGCGGTTGCGACGGCTGTTGCGAAATGGGAAGGCGATCTGGACGAGGCTGTATTTAGAGCCGAAGACAATCTTTCAGCCCATATTGATGACCGCGAGAAGGCCTAGCTAAAGCGCCGCTTTTACAAGCTCACCGATCATCTGCGCTTCAGCCGCGCGGGGTGATCCGGTGCGCCACGCGATACCAATACGGCGGCCAATCAACGGGTTATCGAAAGCGCGGAGCTTGACGTCAGCGCCGGATGTTACGCCCGCCTCGGTTGCCAATTTCGGTAGTAGTGAGACGCCTAATCCGCCCGCCACCATATGGACAAGCGTGGCAAGACTAGTCGCGGTTACATCTGCCCCGCCGCGCTTTGAAGGCAAACGACAAACCGACAACGCATGGTCGCGCAAGCAATGTCCATCTTCAAGCAACAAGACATCTTCATTGGACAGATCTGTCGACTTCAAGCTCGGGCTCTTGATCAAGGCATGATCAGATGGCGCAACGAGAAGAAACTCATCCTCCCCCAACTCCATCGTTTCAATACCCGGCGCTTCCCATGGCAAAGCTATCAGTGCCGCATCTAGCTTTCTGGCGCGTAAGGCGTCGATCAAACGATCCGTTTGGTCCTCTCTCAAGTAGAGTTTTAGATCGGCGTGGGATATTCGGAGTTGCTTTAGAGTTCGCGGCAACAAGAAAGGGGCAATCGTTGGGATCGCGCCTAACCGAAACGGCCCCGATAGCGGTGCACCCGCCTGCCGCGCAGCAGATACAAGATCGGCTGTATCAGATAGGATCGTTCGAGCCCGCTCGACAGCTGCCTCCCCAGCGCGCGTTAAAGACGCCCCGCGGGATTCGCGCTCAATCAATTGGATACCCAATAATCCCTCAACTTCTTTTATCGCAGATGACAGCGTTGGTTGCGTCACATGGCAACTGTCAGCGGCCTTCGAGAATGAGCCCTCATTAGCGATGGCACAAAGAAATTCGAGCTGGCGGAGGGTTGGAAGATGCATAGATCCTATTTATGGAACTGCCGTGAAAGATCAATTTAATTGTTAATAATGATCCATGTCGAACCGTATGTCTTGCAAACACACAGCATGCACCCAAATCAGAGGGGATGGAGCATTCCATCACTAACGCGCCGGTGGCAACGATCCCCCCAATCCCCACGCCGCCGGATTGCGCGGCCTTGCTAGTGCATTTCCTCCCCCTTGAATTGTCCGCTAGCAAGGCCTTTGCAATCATCACGTGATTTCACGGCGGCGCGACCAATTTTTACTTGCCTCTAAGCGCGATGAGCGCACATGATAGACTATGGAACTCTCTGCACCCGGATTAGAAAACGCGCGCGTCAAGCTTGTCAGCTTGGACGAGGAGCACCGCGAAATGCTGCGGGCCAGTGACGCGGTTGAACATATGTGGATATCAATGCCAGCCATCCAGCGCGGTGCCGGATTTGATGCCTATTATGACTATGTCTTGCGAGAGAAAAGTGCCGGGGAGTTGGTACCATTTGCAATTCTCAGCAATGAAAATGGTCGTTTCGTGGGTGTAACAGGGTACTCATACCCGAATAAAACACATCGGCGCATTCAAATTGGTTATACATGGATCGACCACAGCTTCAGAGGCAAAGGCATTTATGCTGCCATTCAGCACGTTCTTATCAAACGCGCGATCGAGTGGGGCGCACGTCGCATAGGTTGGCATGTTGAGGCGCGAAATGATCGCGCCGTCAAAGCCATCGAAAAACTAGGCGCGCAAAACGAAGGCACTCTGCGTAATTTTTCACGGTTCACCGACGGGACTTGGGTCGATATCGCTATTTTATCCATGCTGCGCGATGAAGCGAAAGATGCCATTAAGCGCTTGGAAGCCGAGCTAGAGCTGAGCACGGCTTGATTTAGACGCCTAACCGTGCTTTACGCGCCTGAAATCAGCGCAAAATTAACATAGCGCACGTTACCAGCACTTGAGGCTGGCGATGTCCCCCACTCGGCGAAGTTACGCTCAGTGGGGCGCTACTGCTTTGTTCTGGTGTTAGGAGCGCCTATCTTGGTTGGGTAACCAGATTGGCAAAAGGAGAGACGCGATGTTTGACGCGCTGACAGACCGTTTAGGCGGTGTATTTGACGGACTTCTCGGGCGCGGCGCGCTTAGTGAGAAAGAGGTTGCGGCTGCGCTACGTGAAATCCGTGTTGCTTTACTCGAAGCTGACGTTGCCCTGCCTGTCGTCAAAGACTTCATTGCTAGCATTAAAGACAAAGCGGTTGGCGAAGATGTTATCCGCTCGGTCAAGCCGGGCCAGCAAGTGGTCAAGATCGTCCATGACGGTATTGTTGAGCTGCTGGGCGGTGAGAATATCGATACCGGCCTACGCGTTGATAACCCACCCGCAGTTGTGATGATGGCGGGCCTGCAAGGCTCTGGTAAAACAACAACAACGGCGAAGATCGCAATGCGGCTGGCCAAACGTGACAAGAAAAAAGTCCTCCTTGCCTCACTTGATACACGTCGCCCGGCGGCGATGGAGCAATTGGCAATTCTGGCGGATCAAGTTGGTGAAGGTGTTTCCTCCCTTCCGATCATTAAAGATCAAAGCCCGGCTGAAATTGCCCGCCGTGCGATGCAGGCGGCCAAGCTTGGCGGCTATGACGTTCTATTCCTAGATACTGCGGGTCGTACATCAATCGACGAACAGATGATGGCTGAGGCGTCAGAGATTGCGAAAATCGCGACGCCGAATGAGACGCTTCTGGTTGCTGATAGTTTGACCGGGCAAGATGCTGTTGAGACCGCGCGTCGGTTCCATGAGCGTTTGCCGCTGACGGGTCTGGTTCTGACCCGAATGGACGGTGATGGCCGCGGCGGTGCAGCGCTTTCCATGCGCGCCGTTACAGGCCTGCCGATCAAATTCCTCGGCACAGGTGAAAAGCTCGACGGGCTAGACGCTTTTGATGCCAAGCGTTTGGCGGGCCGTATTCTGGGCCAAGGCGATATTGTTTCTCTGGTGGAAAAAGCTGGCGACCAGATGGACGCCGACAAAGCCGAAAAGATGGCCAAGAAAATGGCCAAAGGTCAGTTTGACCTTGATGATTTGGCACAGCAGCTACAGCAGATGCAGAAGATGGGCGGCCTTGGCGGTATTATGGGCATGTTGCCCGGTGCCAAAAAAGCCAAAGCCGCAATGGATGCCTCTGGCATGGATGACAAAGTCCTGCTGCGTCAGGGCGCGATTATTTCCTCTATGACCAAGAAAGAGCGCGCCAAGCCTGCGCTACTCAACGCCTCACGCCGCAAGCGAATTGCTGCGGGTGCCGGTGTTGAAGTGTCCGACGTCAATAAAGTCCTGAAAATGCATAAGCAGATGGCCGGGATGATGAAGAAAATGTCAAAGGGCGGCATGAAGGGCATGATGGGGATGATGAACCAAGCGGGCGTCTCCCAAGCCGATATTGCCAAAATGGGCAACGGCGCGGCGCTTCCAGGCGGCATGGGCGGCGGTTTGCCGAACATTCCGGGACTTGGGGGGAAGAAGTGACCTCCCCACTCGATCAACTCGCGCAATTCCGCTCTAGCATTGATAATCTCGATGCCATCTTGCTGCACACGCTGGCTGAGCGGTTCAAGGTGACCCAAGCGGTTGGGAAACTGAAAGCCGAAAATGATATGCCGCCATCTGACAAAGCGCGTGAGGCCCGTCAGATCGCCCGTTTACAATCACTCGCCGAAGAAAACGGGCTTGACCCTGCCTTTGCCGAGAAATTCCTGAATTTCATCGTCGCGGAAGTTATCCGCCACCACGAAAGCTTTCGGGGCAATCCCCCGACCGAAACCCAAGAGATGCCGAACACCTAGGAGATACCCATGGCCCTCAAAATCAGACTCGCCCGCGGCGGGTCAAAAAAACGTCCTTTCTACTCAGTTGTTGTTGCTGACAGCCGCATGCCACGCGACGGTCGCTTCATCGAAAAGCTGGGTACATATGACCCACGCCAGCCGAAAGACAGCGAAAACCGCGTCAAGATTGACGGCGAAAAAGCCGTTGCTTGGATCGCAAAAGGCGCAAAGCCAACTGACCGCGTTGCACGCTTCCTAAGCCATATGGAAGTCGAAGGCTCTCCAATCTACACTTGGAAAGCTGGCAACAACCCGAACAAGGGCGAGCCGGGCACGAAAGCTAAAGAACGCATCGAAGAGAAGGCTGAAAAAGAAGTCGCTCGTAAAGAAGCTGAAGCTGAAGCTAAAGAAGCTGCGAAAGCTGCTAAGGCTGAAGCTAAAGCTGCTGCCGAAGCTGAAAAAGCTGCTGAGGCTGAAGCTGAGGCCGCTGCGGAAGAAGCGCCTGCTGAAGAGGCACCCGCTGAAGAAGCCGCTGCAGAAGAAGAAAAGTCCGAATAGGTTTAATCCTGTCAGACTTCAAAATACCAAAACCCCGAGCTGTCTGGCTCGGGGTTTTCTTTTGCATCCCATCCCTCTGTCTGAGGTCTGATCTTGTCGCCTCGGACCCCAAATGATAGTGCTATCATTTCGGAAAATACGAGCGTTCGGTGAGGTGTCGCATGCGCGGGACAAGTGGTTTGAGAAGGTCAATCGCCTTGCTGGCGATGGTCGCGGCGTTCGGCGCGACCGCTTGCGGTGGCGGCGGAGGTGGATCGACGCCCGCTAATCCCGGCATCGGTGTTTCACCTCCCCCGCCGCCGCCTCCTCCGCCACCTCCTCCACCGCCGCCAACGCAAACAATTCCGGATCCGGCGCCGGCAGGACCTGATTATCTGCCTGCCGGAAAAGGCTGGCAGCAGGTCTGGAATGACGAGTTCGAGGGCTCAGATCTCGACCGCGCAAAATGGGCACCTGAAGAGAGCTGCTGGGGCGGCGGTAATAGTGAGCGTCAATGCTATACGGACCGAACCGAGAATATTCAGATCGTAAATGGTCTTCTGCGCCTGATCGCCCAGGAAGAAGCCTTTACGGGTCCAGAGTTTCCTCCGGAGTTCAATCAGACGTCTATGGCGTCTCAGCCCTACACATCGGGCAAGGTTCGGACGCGCGGTATCGCTGACTGGAAGTATGGTCGCATCTCCGCACGCATGAAACTGCCCGTCGGACAAGGCACATGGCCGGCCTTCTGGATGCTGTCCGCCGAAGATCTATACGGCACCTGGCCCCTGTCCGGCGAAATCGACATTGTGGAATCGGTCAATCTCGGCGCCAATTGCAATGATTGCACGGGGGCTTTCGAGGACCGGGTATACGGCACCATCCATTTTGGAGATGCCTTCCCCGCCAATCAGCAATTCGGGACGCGCACCGTGCTCCCCAATGGGGCGCTGCCGCAGGACGGGTATCATGTCTATTCGGTGGAATGGGGCGAAGGCGTCATCGACTGGTATGTCGACGATCTGCATTACCATCGCGCGACGACTTCGGACTGGTTTACCTCAGCGCCGAATGCAAATGGCAATGCCAATGCACCCTTTGATCAAAACTTTTATCTGATGTTCAACCTCGCGGTCGGCGGGAATTTTCCAGAGAATACGAACGAGAACACGTTTGATGCGACCTCATTCCCGGCGGAGCTTCTGGTAGACTGGGTGCGGGTCTATGAATGCAGCACCGACCCCGGCCAAGGGCGCACCTGCATGGCACCTTAGTCGGCAAGGTCAGACGGGTTCATCGAGAAACTCTGCAAGCGAGTCTATGGTCTCCAGGTCATCGCGCAGCGCGCCCTGTTGATCCGCTGAGACCAAATCATTCAGGACCGGTTGGGTGAGAATAAGATGGCGCACCGTCCCCGTCGCCACAGGAAGCCCGCGCGACAGTGTTTGCTGACTGACATGCCAAAGCGTGCCGCGTGGATGCATGAAACTGTTTCGTGCTTCAACCAAGCGATCAAAGCTCTGACGTGCGCTCGCGCCAAAGGGCAGCGTGAACGGGGCGGGCAACCGGTCTTTCGTCGCCGCGCGCAGCAAGAGCTCCGTTGCTCCGGCCTGTTCCGGGATCGGATCCCCAGCGGCCCGGAGCGCCAAAGTGCAGGCCTGCTGCGCCATCAACACAGTGCCGGTCACGAGCCAGGGATCGAAGCTGGACGTCTCGGCGACGAGCGCGCTGCGCGCCGCTGTGAACCGAACCGTATCGCAGAGAGCCGTTTCAGGCGTCATTCAGTGCCAATTTCCTCAGGATCTGGTTGTCTCCGGAAGTCCCAGCCGGTCTCCGCCGCGATGTAGGCAAAAGCCGCATAGACCGCGATATTCTGACGAAACTCAGCCGGCTTGATCTTGTCGAACGTATCGTCCGGCGTGTGATGATAATCGAAATAATCCATGCCATTCTGGCCAGGTGTCACGACGGGGACACCTGCCCGCGCCAAGATACCAATGTCCGGCCCGCCAAACGCGCGATTATCATCCGGCGTCACACCCAAAGGCATGAGCAAATTCTGGATCGTGCGCGCATAAGGCAAGGCCGCTTCACCAAACCGGGTTTGAAAACGCCAGATTGGCCCAGCGCCAAAATCGCTTTCAGACGCGAGAACATGCTTGTCGAGATCGTCGCCATGCTCGCGCGCATAGGCAGTCGCGCCGAACAGGCCGACCTCTTCGGCGCCATACAAGACGACCCGTATGGTTCGACGCGGACGCTCGTCTAAGCCGGCAATCAGCATCGCCGCGCCAACCACAATTCCACATCCTGCGCCATCATCAAGCGCCCCAGTGCCGAGATCCCAGCTGTCGAGATGGCAGCCCAGTAGGATGATCTCGTCCTTCAGATCCGTGCCTGTCAGCTCAGCGATAACATTTCCGGATGGGGCATTGGTCTTGATTTCGGTCTGGATATCAACAGACACGGTCACTGGGCCCCGTTCGAGCAGGCGGGTCAGCTGATCGGCATCCGGGCCAGAAATCGCAGCGACTGCGCCTTCTGCTTCGGCGCCATCACGCGCCATAATGCCCGTATGCGGCATCCGGTGCGGCTGTGTCCCAACAGAGCGAATGAGGCAAGCAACAGCACCTTTCTCAACAGAGACTTTGGCACACTGACTGCGCTTACGAACAGCCATGCCATAGCCTGACCCATCCATCGTTTTGATCATGCCCTCGTCAATGAAGACGATTTTGCCATCCACCTTAGAGATCGGCGCTTGCTGCAAATCATACAGGCTTTCGAAGCGCACGACTTCCGCTGTAACACCGCCTTTTGGCGTCGGCGCAGAACCACCCAATGCCGTTGCAACAAGTGGCTGGGCACTTTCACCCATGACCGCAACTGATTCAGACTTGCGAGACCAGAACGGAATTTCGAATGTTTCAACGCGTACATTATCAAAGCCCAACTCTTCAAGCTCAGCAACCGACCAGTCACGGGCGCGCGCTTCTGATTCTGAACCCGCAAGGCGTTGCCCGACTTCAGTGGTCAGATCCTCAACAAATTTCAGCCCCACATCATCGTTTAGACCCTGTTGGATGAGCACTTTCGTCGTGCTCTCAATCGCAGCATCCAACGGCGCAGCCTCTTGGGCCATCGCTGTCGCGGCAAGGATCAAGGCGGACGCGCCTAGGGTTACGGTGCGGGTAAACATTAGCAATCTCCAGTCTGTGAGCCGAACATAGGCGAATTCGCCTCAGCGTCCAGCACTCATAGGGGCTTGCCATAAGGTTATGCTTTCGGCCAATTGGGCCTTATGAAACTCGAAGACATCCGCATTAATCCTGATCTCGATCTTGAGGCACTGACCACTCGGTACGCAAAGGAACGGTTCGTACAGATACCGGACTTCTTTGCGCCAGAGACAGCGGACGCAATTGAAGCGGTCTTACGCACGCAAACACCTTGGCGTCTGATCTATGCCGATCCTGACAAAGGCATCGAGCAAATAACACGCGAACAAGCGGCGCAGTATGGACAGGCGGAGATGCAACGGCGCATGTCGCTGGTCATGCAACGGGCAACGCGAAACTATGGCTACTGCTATAATGGCTATCAGATGAGCCATGCGCGGCGCGACGGGACCGAGCCGGGGCATCCATTACATGCGGTGACCGACTTTCTAAACTCGCGGGCCTACTTAGACTTTGGTGCCAAGGTGATTGGCGAGACCGGGATTACAGGCGTTGATGCGCAGGCAACGCTCTTCACAAATGGCAGCTTTCTAACCCGTCACATTGATGAAGGCAGTCAGAATGAACGCCGCGCCGCCTACACACTAAGCTTTTGTCGGAACTGGCAAACCGATTGGGGCGGCCAGTTACAATTTATCGACCAACAAACCACTGACGTGACAAGCGCGTGGATACCCCGCTGGAACACGCTAACGCTGTTCGATGGTCGCCGCGTTCATGCGGTAAGCCCCGTCTCCGCTTTCGCAGGAGACGGGCGCTATTCAATTGTTGGATGGTTGCGTGACGACTAAGCAGCGAGCGCCTCAACTTGCGCTGTGACAGCAGCAATCTTGTCTTCGCCGCCCATCATAAGCTGGTCGGCCGCGATAACCGTAACATCCGTGATGCCAATAAAAGCCAGCGCTCTGCGTACATAAGGCGTCGCAAAATCCATATCTGAGTCTGAGGCCGTGCCGCCTGAAGCGATCGCAACATAGGCTTTCTTACCCTTGAGAAGCCCTTCGGGACCGTTCTCGGTATACTGAAATGTCTTGCGGGCGCGGCTGATAAGGTCGACCCACGCTTTATAGGCGGCAGGCACACCAAAATTATAGATCGGCACACCAAGAACAAGCGTATCAGCGGCTTCCAGATCACCGATAAGTTCGTCAGAAAGTGCAAGCGTGCGTTGTTGTTCTGCTGTTCTATTTTCGTCAGGCGTAAAGTTCGCGTTGACCCAGTCTTCTGTGATGATGGGTAGTGCGTCCGTACCAATATCGCGGCGAATGATCGTTGCTCCGCCTCCGGCAAGAGTGTTGACCAATTTCTCAGTCAGGCCGCGGGAAACCGACCCGGCTGTGCGGGCAGATGAATCAAGGTGTAGAATTGTATTGGCCATTGGGGCCTCCGTGTTTTTGACTACGGAGTTTAGATGGCGAAGCTCAATACACTTGGGCAGAAGGCTGATCCAGCAAACAGTTATGCCGGATCAGCATAGATCGTTACTGCGTCGTTTCGGTTGGAACGCCTTGGTTCAAAAGCGCAACTAGCTGCGGGATGCCCTCTGTTGGCGGGCGATCCTTGTAGCCTTCTTCTTTCTGGATACCGACAACTTTGCCATCCGCGCCAATGTAAACAATGGCTGGGTGCGGGATGCCGTCAAAACGGCTGCCCTTCGTGACATCCATATTGCGCAAGCCAAACGCATCGATCATCGCAGAATCAGTGTCTGACAACAGCGTGTAATTGATAGAGTTATCAGAGGCGTAGTCATCCAACGTTTCAACACTATCATATGTGACCAGGCTTAGCGGCCAACCATCGGCTTCGAGTTGATCAGAGATTGTCTTCAAATCAAGCGCCTGCTTCTTACAGTATGGGCACCAGTCGAGCGAGCGGCTGAACACAACGATCGCGCCGCCAGAGCCTGAAATATCGGCAAGGTTTACCGAAATCCCGTCACGCGTCACCGCCGAAAAATCTGGCGCAGGCGTGCCCACCTCTGGGCAAAGGGATGCTGCGGCAGGATTTGTTGATGCAGGATCAATCGATTGCTGAGCCAAAGCGATGGGGGCAAACGCAACTGCCGAGACAGCTAAAAATGTGCGGATCATGGGAAAACTCCTTCAGTCGGCAGTGTATAAGAGACTGCCACAGCGGCGACGAATAACAAAGGCGTTATCGCCGTTCACACTACCCAGTTGCTGTTTGGCCCTAGTGGAAGCGAGATTAAGCGTCCGGTTTCCAGCGTAAGGCCAACAAGCCTAATGGCTAAACTTCTCGCGTCTCAGAGACTTCATGTGCGCGTAAGCTACGCTCTACGAATTTGATGCCTGAAAGCGCCGCGCGCCATGGCTTCATGTGTGGTTGCTGGAAGTGCTGATCTAACGCTTCCCAGCTTTGCCAGCGTTCCAAGACCCGCATGATACAAGGGTTGAGAACATCAATGGCATAAGTATAATCAATGCATCCACCTTCTGCGCGACTTGACGCAATTTGGGCTTCCGCTTCGGTTCGGACCCGGTCGAAATCGGCCGGGTCCTGTAACCTTACATGTCCTTCGACAACAATCATGGGCTAAGCCAGTGAAGGCTCCATAGCCTTACAATCGTTGATCAGGCCCTGAACGGCAGCGACAGAAGCGTTGAACATTTCTTGCTCAGCATCGTTGAAATCAAACTCGATGACTTTTTCAGTACCGCCAGCACCGATCAGTGTTGGAACGCCAACATACATGCCGTCAACGCCGTACTCGCCCTGACACCAGCTTGCGGCCGGAAGGACGCGCTTCTGATCTGAAAGATAAGACTTCGCCATTGCAATCGCTGATTCAGCCGGCGCGTAATACGCAGAACCGGTTTTCAACAGTGCAACAATCTCGCCGCCACCCTTACGGGTACGCATAACAATCGCATCCAGCTCTTCCTGTGTCATCCAGCCTTGCTTGACCAGTTGTGGCAAAGGCAGACCGCCAACAGTTGAGTGACGCACCATCGGCACCATGCTGTCGCCGTGACCAGCCAGTGTCCAAGCGTGAACATCTGCAACAGAAACGCCCGTCGCCTCAGACAGGAAGTAAGCAAAGCGCGAACTATCCAAGACGCCAGCCATGCCGACAACCATATTGGTTGGCAGGCCAGAGAATTGCTGAAGCGCCCAAACCATGGCGTCGAGCGGGTTTGTTATACAGATCACAAAAGCGTTCGGGCAGTTTGCCTTGATGCCTTCGCCAACAGCTTTCATCACGCCGAGGTTCTTTGAAACCAAATCATCGCGGCTCATACCCGGCTTGCGCGGGAAACCAGCTGTCACGATACAAACATCTGCGCCGGCAATATCAGCATAATCGTTCGCGCCTTTAAGGCTAACTGAGCCATTGAAGACGGGTGTTGATTCAGCCAAGTCAAGCGCCTTGCCTTGAGGCATACCCTCGAAAATATCGAACAGTGTGATGTCACCAAGTTCTTCACGTGCAGCAATGTGGGCGAGCGTACCGCCGATCATGCCAGAACCAATCATTGCAATCTTTTTGCGAGCCATATTGAGGCCTCCTTGTCTGAAAAGAGCTGAATGGCGAGACCCCTAAACGAGCAGAGCCAAACGTGCAATGCGACCTCGGTCGCAGGCATAACATTAGGTCTGGATTTCGCATACGAACTCAGGCACCATTTTCGCATGACACATTTAGCCCACCGCTCCCCCGTTTCGCTTGATACTTGCCACCTCGCCAAAGCCGTCGAGGCTATCGGTGATCGCTGGACGCTTTTGATTTTACGCTCCGCTTTGTTTGGCGTTCGCAGGTTTGATGATTTTCAAACCGAACTTGGCATTCCGCGAACCGTACTCTCGGGACGTTTAAAGAACCTAGTTGAAAGCGGCGTGATGATCAAAGAAAGCTACCGCGTTCCGGGAAAGCGCCCACGGCCAGAATATCTGCTGACAGATATGGGGCGGGCGTTACAACCCATCCTAATTGCAATGACGCAATGGGGCGATGAATGGCTAAGCGACGGGGCGCAACCCCCACTTGGTTTCACCCATTCGCAAAAAAGACAGAAAGTTCGCGCGGCCTTTGTGGATGAGGATGGCATGGAAACAAGCCTCTCTGAAATGCGTGTAGCGCTTAGGCTTTAGGCGAAAAACCGACTTACTATTCCCCCATCACGCGAAACTAGCATGGTTCTTGCTTCTACCCCTTCCAAACGGCGAAGGGACATTGCCATGACGAACCAAACTGCACCAAATCGTATCGACTGGGTCGATTACTCCAAAGGGATTTGTATCATTCTTGTCGTAATGATGCATTCGGTGCTGGGTTATGGAGAGATGGTCCATGCAGAAGGCTGGATGCATCCCGTTGTTGAGTTCGCCAAGCCGTTTCGGATGCCTGACTTCTTTCTGATTGCTGGCCTATTCTTGTCACGATCAATTATCGGCGATGGGCGCAGCTATTTTGATCGTAAGATCGTTCATTTTGCATATTTTTATCTGCTCTGGCTGGCCATCCAAACAGTTCTTTTTGAGGTGCCATTGCTGCTCGGTGATCCGCTAGGCTTTGCAACTCTGTTCCTTAAAGCGCTGATTATTCCAAATGGCAGCCTTTGGTTCGTGCATATGCTGGCGGTCTTCTACGCAATCACTTGGGCGGTGCGGCACGTTTCAAAGCCTGTGATCTTTGCAATCGCCGCGCTGTTGCAAATCATCTTTGCTGTCGGTGTTATTGATACGGGGTGGTCGGTGACGAACCGTTTTGCGGAATGGTATGTCTTCTTCTTTGCTGGATACGCTTTTGCACCAGCCATTTTTGAGTTCGCCACACGGATTGCGATCAACACGCGTGTTGCTTTGGAAGCGCTGCTATTGTGGGCAATATTGAACTACATGGCCCTTCAAGGCGGCGTATCTGGCCTACCCGTATTCGGACTAATCCTCGGCTTTGCTGGCGCAGCAGCGATTATCGCGGTTGGGGCTTTACTCGCTAAGCATGGGCTAGGCGGCGCCTTACGTTACGCAGGCAAATATTCAATCGTCATCTATCTGACGTTCTTCATACCCATGAAGATTGCGCAAAAAGGGTTTTCAATGACGGAAATCATTCCAGATGTCGGAACGGCTAGTGCTTTGGTTCTTGTGGCGGGCGTTGTGTTGCCACTCATCGGTCACAGGCTGATCAAGAACACACCATTGATCGCGCTATATGAACGTCCAGCATGGGCGAAGATGTCAGCTGCAAAGCGTAAAACCCATACTAAAACGGCACTACTCAAAGGCTAGTCTAGCGGGCTTTGCCCCAGACTTTCAGAGGGTCGAATGCCCCTGTTTCAGCGGCCTTTTGCAGCTCAGCCAGCTGCAAACTAACCGGGCTGGCTTCAGCAATTGCATTGCCATAGATCGCAGCATCCAGGCGACAGATACGCTCGAACAGATTTTCTGAACGCTCAACCAAGTCGAGGAACACGTCCGGCAGGCCTTTGCCACGCTGGGCGTCTGCATTCAAAGCGGGATCATCTCGGCTGATCCGATATTTCTTTTGCGTCGCATCTTCACGATTCATGTCGCCGTCACGAACAGCCTTTTGCATCACAAGCCAGCTGGCCGCCTGCATTAAGCGCGTTGTGAGTTCCATACTCCATGCGGCGTAGGTAAGGCTTGCTTCACGGGGGAGGGATTGGGATAGTTTACGACCAGCACCATCAAGGTAGGCAGCCGTCTCTTCAACCAGCGCCATGCCATCGATGAATACCTTTTCGAACACCTTGCCTTCAGTAAAGGAAAGGTCGGCCACTGGGGCTGCTTTGACGTGCGATCGATTGGCCATATGTAAACCTGTCTATTCCACTCTTGGGCTTAGAATACGCCCACTGCCCTTATGAGACCTTAACTGCCACCCCCAAAAAGAGCATCGGCTGCAGATTTATGTGCGTCTTTATTTGCGAGCTCTGCCTCGCAGGCAGCAATCTCGGCCTTCAGCGCATCGATGCGCTCACGCAAATCTTCAACAGATAAACGCTCTAGGTCGAGTGGCTTTTCGGGGACTTGCTCTTCTTCAAACATGGATTTCCCTTCCCTTTTGATGCGCACGGGCTCTAAGAAGTGGAAAAGAGCAAGATCGCAGGAGAGTCAAATGGCAGAGACAATGTGGGCCGTCATCGTGGATGCAGATGCACCGCTAAAATTAGGACAAGTGGACAAACCAAGCTGTGGCTCGACCGATGTTTTGGTTGAAGTCAAAACAGCCGGGCTCAACCGCGCCGACCTCGTTCAACGTAAAGGCTTTTATCCGCCACCTCCGGGTGCGTCGACGGTCATGGGGCTGGAATGTTCTGGCGTCATTGTTGGTGTTGGATCGTCTGTGAAAGATTGGTCCATTGGCGACCGTGTTGCCGGGCTAATGGCGGGCGGTGGGTACGCAGAATACGCGCTTGTCGACCAAGGCAGCCTTTACGCCATTCCCAATGGCATGAGCTTTGAAGAAGCTGGCGCCCTGCCAGAGGTGATGATGACTGTCTGGGCGAATATCTTTGATCGCTGTCAGTTCAAGGCTGGCGAAACCCTACTCATCCATGGCGGCACAAGCGGGATTGGTACAATGGCCATCCAAATGGCGAAGCATGCTGGTGCTGGAAAAATCATCATAACGGCTGGCAGCAAAGAAAAGTGTGATTTTGCTTTGGATCTTGGGGCAGATATCGCCATCAATTATCGCGAAGAAGACTTTGAAGCGGTGGTTCGTGAAGCGGGCGGCGCGGATGTAATCCTCGACATGGTCGGCGCTGACTATGTTCAAAAGAATATCTCGGCCGCGAACGTCAACGGGCGCATCGTCAACATCGCCTATATGAACGGATCCAATGTTGAAGTGAACCTGCTTCCACTAATGCTGAAACGTCTCATCCTCACAGGTACAACCCTTAGGGCGCGCCCAAATGATGAAAAGCAACGCATACGTGATGCCATCCTCGCTGATTTCTGGCCTGCCGTTCTGAACGGAACCATAAAACCCATCATCGATACGGCATATCCGTTTGAAGAGGCAGAGACAGCGCAAGCTCATATGGCAAAAGGCGGGCATATCGGAAAAATTCTACTGTCGCGCGCCTAGGCAATCGGTAAGTACAGGGTTTCTTTATTTGGCTAATCCAGCTATGAAGTCCGGGTTAGGTAATCTATTACCCAGAACCTGACCGCCCGGGACGAGAGTCTCGGGCGGTTGCGTTTTAGGCTTTTATTCAAGGAGGCTTCCATGGCCGACATTCTTATGCCCAAGGCGACCGCAGTTTGGCTGCTGGACAATACAGTGCTGACTTTCGCGCAAATCGCTGAATTTTGCGGCCTGCACCACCTAGAGGTCAAAGGCATTGCCGATGGCGACGTTGCGGAGAATATGCGCGGCGTGGACCCTGTTTCAGGCGGCGAACTGACCCGCGAAGAAATTCAAAAAGCCGAAGATGATGAAGATTATCGCATGAAAGTTGCGGCTTCTAAAATTGCGCACATCCCGCAACCTAAGCGTAAGGGCGCGCGCTATACGCCAGTTGCTCGCCGCGGCGACAAGCCCGACGCAATCGCGTGGTTCATTCGCAACCACCCAGAAGTGACTGACCCACAGATTTCAAAACTGATTGGGACAACAAAAGCCACTATCACGAACGTGCGCGACAAAAGCCACTGGAATTCAGCTGAGATTAAACCTGTTGATCCAGTGACCTTAGGTCTTTGCTCACAGATCGAGCTTGACGAAGTTATTACGAAAGCGTCTTCACGCCGACGTAAAATGGACGCCGAGCGCGCTGCGAATGAAGAAGGTCCAGGCCTAGCTCCAGCAGAAGCGGTTGAAGAAGCCTTCGAACCAGAGAATAAGCCCGAACTATCAGCTGAAGACGTCTTCAGCGCGTTCAAAAGCTAACTCCTTTTCCCGTCTAATACCCCACACAGGACGATCCAAACCATGTTCAAACACGCCTTAACAGCCTGTCTCTTCAGCGGTTTGGCTCTGTCCTTGGGGGCGTCGGCTCAAGACAGCTACGGCATCGAACGCGGCACCGGTAAAGTCATTTGCACAAATGATTTGGATGATAACCGCGCTGCGGATGATCCAAGTTACGCGATATCTGCCATGTGGGATCAGATGGTCTTGGGCCAAACTGAATGTTCTGGGAAGCTAACCCCCTTAGACGGCGGCACATGGGGAGCATCTGAACCTGTTGAAGGTCTGGATGCAGCTGGCTTAGCAGCAACATTCAAACTCTATGTTCTGCACGATCGCTACACTTGGAAGCTTGGATCATCGAAGCAAATTCAAGATGCTGGAACTCCGGTTCCATTTAGTGATGTACTGAATACCCCGCAATTCTTTGAGCGGTTCTGCGCCTCAAAAGCTGTGCTTGCACTGGGCGCGGCTTCGCATGACGGACCAACTGCACTCAACCATCGCTTGGCCGGAAATCGCGGTCAGATTGTAGGCCGCAGTCTGGCAAGCTCTCGCCGCGGATGTAGCGAAGGTCAGGTCCCGATCGTCTATGCAATCAATCTTGGAGAGCATCAAAATCTAGATGGTAGCGGCTCTGGCGATAGCTCGCCGCAACGCCGCCTGATTATTGTTGCTGCCGAAAAGATGACGATTGGGGTGAATCTGAAAGAAGCGCTTAAAACAGCGCTGGCTAATCAGGCCGTTCTGGATGTCTTCTCCGCCTCTGATTACGACCTCTTCGAGTTCAACACACTCTAAACAACACATCATCAACCGCCGATCTGCGTCCGATCCGCAGCGGCAGGACTATGGAGCCCCCCATGGGCAAACAACGCAAACGCAAAGGCGATCCAGTGCATGGCTGGCTCGCTGTCGATAAACCTGTTGAAGTGACATCAACCAAAGTCGTCGGCATCCTCAAACGCCTGTTTAACGCACAGAAAGCGGGGCATGGCGGAACGCTTGATCCATTGGCCGATGGCATCCTGCCCATCGCATTCGGTGAAGCGACAAAGACCGCCCAATGGGCAATGGACTGCGATAAGGAATATGTCTTCACGGTTGAGTGGGGCAGCTCCACAGCGACCCAAGACAAAGAAGGCGAGATTATCGCGACGTCTGATGTTCGCCCCAGCCGTGACGCGCTGGAGGCCGCCTTGCCTGACTTCATCGGCGACATTCAACAAGTTCCGCCAAAATATTCAGCCATCAAGATCGATGGTGAGCGCGCCTATGATCTGGCCCGTGATGGTGAGGCTTTTGAAATCCCCTCACGTGAAGTCACGGTCTATGAGGCAGAAATCATGGGCGAACCAACCGAAACTCATGCGACCTTCCGCGTCGTTTCTGGCAAAGGTTTTTATGTGCGGGCGATGGCGCGTGATATTGCCCGCGCCGTAGGTGCTGAAGGCCATGTCTCCGCCCTGCGCCGCACGCGCGTTGGGCCGATGGATGAAAGCAATTCCATTACGTTGGCTGATCTTGAAGCTATGGCTGAAGATCAAGAACGCTTGCAGGCTAAACTCACGCCGCTTGAAACAGTGCTTGAGGACATTCCGCAAATCAGCATTGATACTGGTGATGCGGCCGCCCTGAAACATGGCCGCGAAATCATCCTGCTTCCGCACATTGTTGAGCAGTGGCGAGATGAGAAACCTGATGACCCCGACAACCGTTTAGCCTTAGCAAAGTGCGATGGGGTTGCGATCGCGCTGGGTGAAGTTCGCGCCGGGCGTTTCCAACCAAGCAAGGTCTTTCAACTCTAACGGTGCAAACATTCCCCGACGCGAGTGGTTTCAAAACGCTTCACTGAGGCTAGTGTCCGTTTTATGGATATGAAATCAAACCCTGCTTTAGAGCCTTTCCGCGCCAATGTGCGTGCCTTCTTTCAGAATGACTATCCCAAAGACATTCTTGAAAAAGTCGCAAGCGGGGCAAGCCTGACCACGGCAGAAGTTCGCAAATCCGAAATGGCGCTAGGGGCCAAGGGCTGGCTAGCAACGGCATGGCCAGCTGAATATGGCGGGCCGGGGTGGAGCCTTGAAGAGCAATATGTCTTTGATGAAGAACTAGAACGCGCAGGCGTTCCAACCGTAACTCCTATGGGCGTCATTTATGTCGGCCCGATCGTTTATACGTTCGCCAGTGATGCGCAAAAAGAACGCTGGCTGCCCGGCACACGCGATGGATCGTTGGGATGGGCGCAAGGTTATAGCGAGCCAAATAGTGGATCTGACCTTGCTTCCCTACAATTCTCCGCAGTGCGCGACGGCGACGAATACGTTCTGAACGGTACCAAGATTTGGACCAGCGCCGCCCAACATGCTGACTGGATCTTCTTGCTCGCAAGAACGTCAAAGGAAGAAAAGAAACAACAAGGCATTAGCTTTATCTGCTGTGAGATGGACCGGGCGGGCGTGACGCTGAACCCGATCATCTCAATCGATGGCAAACACGCGCTCAACTCAGTTACATTTGATGAGGTTCGGGTGCCTGCGGATTATTTGATCGGCGAAGAAGGGAAGGGCTGGACCTATAGCCAATATCTTCTTGGCTTTGAACGCACATCATACGCGCGCATCGGCGGCAAACGGAAACAGCTGGCGCACATAACAGAGATTGCGAAGGCAGAACCAACAGGCGGGAATACACGCTTGATCGACGATGAGGCCTTCGCTGCCAAACTCACTGACGCAAATATTGCTTTGGATGGACTAGAGATGACCGTGCTGCGCGTTCTATCGGCGGTGAAAGATGGCGGCAGTCCGGGCAAGGAAGCCTCGATTGTGAAAATTCTTGCAACCGAGACGGCGCAGCAAATCACAACACTCTATCTGGATGTCGCAGCAGCCCACGGTCAGCGCGGCTTTTCCGATAGCGTTAGCCCCCAATGGCTGGATCATGCCGCGTTCGCAGCGCCGGGCGTCTCTACTTATTTCGGCACACGCGCCCAAACGATTTATGGCGGCACAAATGAGATCCAGAAAAACATAATCGCAAAACGCGTTCTTGGGCTCTGAAGCTTAAAATTGACGCCCAAATTATGCGCGGCGCATTCAGAGTATAAATCGAATAATCAAAATACTTAGTGGTTAAGCGCGTGATAACTCTATTTTTCTGATTACAATTCAAGATGAAACTCATTGTTTCAACTTCCTTGCTATAGAATCCCCCCAAGGGCGACAGAATAAATTCGCGCCCGGAATCAAAAGGGGTACATATTGTCTAAGTTCATCAATCATCTGCTCCGAGACCAAGCTGGCGGTGTAATGCCAATGTTTGTGATCTCGCTTGTCGCGATTGTTGCACTCGTTGGCGCAACGCTGGCACTCAGCATGGACAGCCGGGCCTCGAATGAATTGCAGTACACTGCTGATAGTGCAGCGCTAGGCGGGGCAGTTGCTTTCTTCAAAGCCCAAAGCCCCAAATTGGAAGAACGCAAACAGATTGCACTGAAGCAAGCTCAAGACTTGGCTAACGCCAATAGCGAATACTCGCTGGTCGATCTGAAAGCCGTTGCAACTTCCGAAGACGAGTATGGGCAGTATTTGAAAATGGGTGTGGAGCTTGAGTTCAAGCCAACAAACGCCGCCGCCAGTCTGGTTGGACGCAATGCAAATGTGTCTGTCCGCAGCCGCGCTGTTGCGGATGCCACTTGGGGATTTCCGCTATGCCTGCTCGCCCTTTCGGAAACGGCAGAAGCCTTCACCACGTCGGGCAACGCAGCCTTTGCATCGAAAAACTGTATCGTTTGGTCAAACTCTGAAAGCCTCAAGTCTTTCAATTTTGAAGGTGGCTATGTAACGGCCAAATCTATGTGTACCGCTGGCGGTGTTTTTGGCGGAATGCGCGCCAAGCCCGCGCCTTCATCTCAGTGCCGCACAATTCCCGATCCACTAGACGCATGGGCCACACCAACGCCTGGGAATTGTCCATCTTTTACTACGACTTCTGGTGCAAGCACGTCAGACCTTGCAGATCAATTAGATGATATTCTGCTTGTTGATTTTGAAGCAGTTGAGTTCACCGAAAAGTACAATGAGTTGATGCTCATCTTACAGTACATGCCGGACGGAAACTGGAACTCAAATCAACAGGCCCAAGCAAGAGCAGCTGCAATTGCACTACCTGCTGAGCTAATGTCGATTGAAGCAGAACTTCAAAATTATCGCAGCACTCAAGACTACCTCAGAACAAATGGCTATTTTGATCTCTCAGGCGGTTTGATTGGCCGTGACGGAACTCTGCAAATGGGGCCGGCATCGGGAATGACGCTCTATGAATTGGCACAGATTTTGGGACTATTCGACAATGCTGATCCGGCCGAATACGCCGACGACAAATATGTGACTGTTCCAACCGTTACTCTTAACCCGGGAACATTTTGCGGCCTTGATATCTCTGAAGGACACGTCAAGTTCAATCCGGGGACATATTTCATCAAAGACGGCCCATTGACCGTTCGCCGCCGCGCGACGCTAAGCGGTGAAGGTGTGACGATCGTAATGTCTGGCCAAAACGCCTATTTCGGAATTTTGGACGAAGCCCGCCTTAACCTCACGGCGCCAAGCGGCGGCGACCTTGCAGGCTTCGCCTTGGTTGAGGATAAGGCGCGAACCTACAAATCAACCGGTTTGTCATTTCCAAACCTACCACAACTGCAATCTCAAGATCGCCCAATTTCTAAATTAACCGGGTCTGGTTCAATCAATGCAATCGGAACAATTTACCTGCCGCGCCATGACTTTGCCGTTAGCGGAGATGGCGCAGGGCAGCAGACATCGCCGCTCCTACAAATTGTCGCCAACACAATAGCCATGACAGACAATGGCAAAATCAGCATCGATTTCGATGAGAACAAAGCCAAAGTACCGGCCGGAATTAAAGCCGAACGCACGGCGCGTTTGATCGAGTAGGTCTTACTTCACTTCGCTTACGACGATAAATTGCGGCGCTTCGGCAAAGCCCATAAAGCTCCCCATGACTGACTGTACGGTTTCACCGCCCATATCCTCGGTGACGAACCCTTCCAAGTCGGGAATGGCGAACGCTTCGACATACTGAACGCTTGGCGCCCCATCGCCCATTAGAAGTCTTTCGGTGCGGTAAGTTCTGAAATCTGAAACACGATCTAAGCCCCTCATTTCAGGATAATCGACCGTTCTAACCCATGCCTCAAAATCGGCTGGCGTCACGCCATCTTTGAGCGAGTAAAGCAGGATCAAATTGACCTCAGCCGCCACTATTGTGGTTGAGGCTGGAGCGTTCCCCTCCAGCCTCGCGTCCGCATGCGTACAGCCCGCAAGCGCTATGATTGATGAAGCGGCGATGATGAGCGATTTCATGGCAAACTCTCCTGTGCTGGGTCCAATTTACGGTCAACCAAAACGTACGGCATCACCCCAGCGGGTTAGACGCACATTTTTCGCCGATTTTTCTTGCCCCTGCCCCCGACTCCCCGCTATACGCCACCCGTTTGCTTGATGAGGAGGCAGGGATGCCAAAACGTACCGATTTGAAATCCATCCTCGTCATTGGCGCTGGTCCAATTATCATCGGACAGGCCTGTGAGTTTGACTATTCAGGCGTCCAAGCGATCAAAGCACTGAAGGATGAGGGTTACCGGGTTATTCTGGTCAATTCGAACCCAGCGACGATTATGACCGACCCCGGTTTGGCTGACGCGACTTACATTGAGCCCATCACGCCGGACTTTGTTGAAAAGATCATTGAGATCGAAAAACCCGACGCATTGCTTCCAACCATGGGCGGCCAGACCGCTTTGAATTGTGCCCTCGCCCTTGATCAGGCGGGGGTTCTTTCTAAGCATAATGTCGAGCTGATCGGGGCAAAAGCTGAAGCCATCGAAATGGCTGAAGACCGGAAATTGTTCCGCGAAGCGATGGACCGCCTAGGACTGGAAAACCCCAAAGCCGTTATCGTTGCGTCGCCGCAGAATGAAGACGGATCTTATGATCGCATTGGCGGCCTGAAGCACGCGATGGATGCGCTCGAACATGTCGGCTTGCCCGCCATTATACGCCCAGCCTTCACATTGGGCGGCACGGGCGGCGGCGTTGCCTATAATAAAGCAGAGTATGAGGCGATTTGTCGGTCCGGCATTGCTGCATCTCCGATGGCTCAAATCCTCGTCGATGAGAGCCTGCTTGGTTGGAAAGAATATGAGATGGAAGTTGTTCGCGACACTGCGGACAAT
>JAQWGO010000022.1 GCA_029238175.1 Henriciella sp.
GTACCATTCTCCAATACTACTGCATCTGTCAGAACCCTCGTTTCCAACCGCAAATTATGACGCCTCAGCGCAGGCTTGAGAAACCCACGTGCGGAAGACCACCGGCGTCCGGTTTTCTGATTCACATGGAAGTAGCTTGAGCCTTCATTATTGCCGGTATTGAAATCGGGAATTTTCTCGACCCCCATCTCAGCAGCTGCGTCGCGTACTGCGTCTAAGATATCCCAGCGCTCGCGCGGTGGCTCAACGCGCCACTCACCGCCAACTCCATGGAATTCACTCTCCCCTAAGAAGTGATCCTCAATGTCTCTAAAATAGGGCAGGACGTCGCTCCACCCCCAGTCAGGCAAACCACTTTCGCGCCACCCGTCATAGTCGGCCGCCTGCCCTCGCATCGTGATCATCGCATTGATGGCAGACGAGCCACCGATTACTTTCCCGCGCGGGTAGTTCAGTTTGCGACCGTTCAGGCCCGGCTGAGCGGTCGTCTCAAACATCCAATCGGATCGCTCGTTGCCGATGGCAAAGAGATATCCGACCGGAATATGATACCAAATCCAATTATCCTTGCCGCCAGCCTCCAATAGAAGGACACGGTTCTTTGGATTGGCGGACAGTCGATTGGCGACAACACATCCTGCTGAACCCGCCCCCACGATGATATAGTCATACTCACCCGGGAACTGTTCAACGTCTTGCGTCATTAGCCCGGCTGAACGTCAGTGAAACGACCACCGTCTTTGGCGAGGCGTTTCAACGTTTCGGCTGGTGCAAAACGGTCATCGTCTGCTCCAAGGCGTTCCATTGTTGCCAGAACGGCTTCCGCGCCGACCATATCACCATAAAGCATCGGCCCGCCTTTGTCCGATGGCCAGCCATAGCCGTTGAGCCAAACAATATCGATATCTGAAGCGCGCTGGGCTTTCTTCTCTTCAAGGATTTTTAGTCCTTCATTGATCATCGGATGAATGCAAGTCGCAATAATCTCTTCTTGCGACGGTGCAGATCCTGCTTCAACACCCGTTATATCTGCGATGATCTTCGCCGTGACGTCAGAAGGGATTGGTCGACGGTTCTCATCATAGTCATAATAACCAGCGCCAGTTTTCTGACCGCGGCGGTCCAGCTCACAAAGTGCATCACGGATTGGATTGGCGGTTGTCGCACCTTTCTTCCAACCGATATCAAGTCCTGCCAAATCCGACATCTGGTAGGGGCCCATGCGGAACCCGAAACTGTTGAGCGCAGCATCGACGTCCCATGGCATCGCGCCTTGATAGACAAGCTTCTGCGCCTGAGCTTGGCGCGCAAACAGGATACGGTTTCCGACGAACCCGGGACAAACGCCGACCAAAGTCGCGATCTTATTAATCGTCTTGGCAAGATCCATACACGTCGCGATCACATCATCGGCGGTATGATCAGCGCGGACAATCTCCAACAGCTTCATCACGTTCGCAGGAGAGAAAAAATGCAGACCGATGACGTCTTCTGGACGTTTTGTGACGCTTGCGATCTCATCAATATCGAGAGCTGAAGTATTCGTCGCCAAAATAGCGCCCAGCTTCATAATGCGGTCGAGATCGGTGAAGATCTTCTTCTTCAGATCCATGTCTTCGAAAACAGCCTCAATGATCAAGTCGCAATCGGCGAAGTCTTCCATATTGAGCGTACCATTCAGGCGCGCCATACGTTCTTCCAGCTCTTCTTGCGGGAAACGTCCTTTATCGGCGCTGCGCTGATAGTGCCCTCTAACGACACTAAGACCACGATCCAGAGCTTCCTGTTTTTGCTCCAGAATCAAGACTGAAATACCCGCCGTCGCAAAGTTCATCGAAATGCCGCCGCCCATCGTTCCGGCGCCGATAACACCAACTTTTTCGATCTTACGGCGCGGCGTGTCCGCCGGGACATCAGGCACGACCCAAGCATCTCGCCCAGACTGGGCGATATAGTCAGAGACTTCTTGAGGCGTCATTGAGATTGCAGGCATGGTAAATTCCTTTTGGCCTTGGCAGGCGCGGGATTAAAATTTCAATTCAGTTTAACTGGTCACAAGCGAAGCACCAGCTTCCGCGCCCAAACATTCAATGCGAAGTGCACGGCGATCTGTCTTTTCTGTGCCACCGCGTGGAAGCGGATCAGTGCGGAACCAGATACGTTCTGGAACTTTAAAAGACGAAAGCTGTTCTTTTAGGAAGCTTTGTAGATCAGCCTCGCTCACATCGGCGCCAGGCTTAAGTGCAACCCCTGCCCCAACGACTTCACCGAGGCGCTCGTGCGGCATAGAGAAGACGGCCGCTTCAGCGACAGCTGGATGCAAGTGGATCGCAGCATCAACTTCAAGACAGGAAATATTCTCGCCGCCGCGGATAATCATGTCTTTCTTACGGTCGACAATCGTGACAATGCCTTCATCGTCCACCGTTGCGAGATCACCTGTATACAGCCAGCCCTCTTTCAGCGCTGAGGCAGTGGCTTTAGGCTTATTGAGATAGCAGCGCATGTTTGCGGCGCTCTTGATGATGAGTTCACCAACAGTTCCGTTTGGAACCTCATGGCCATTATCATCGACGATCTGCATATCCTGCAACGGTGGATAAAGCCGACCAGCGGCGCCCGGACGGTCAATATAGTCTTGCCCGCGAATACCGATGCCAAGCGCATTGGTTTCCGTCATACCAAAACCCGTGCTGGGTTGCGCATTTGGAATGGCTTTAGCGAGCTTCCCAACTTGCGCAGCTGGGCGTTTTGCGCCGCCAGCTTCCATAGATCGCAAGGTGCTTAGCGATTTACCCATATTGGCAGCCGCCTCCATCAAGTCGGCTGACATGGTTGGCACACCAAAGAAACGTGTCGCCTTCTCGCGCTCGATTAGGTCGACAGCCTCCATCGCATTCCACTTATACATCATCACCAGTTTCGCACCCGACGCGAGCCCCACGAGGAAACAGGCATGAGTTGCAGAGACGTGAAACATTGGCGTTGTGATGAGACCGCAAACCTGAAGCGGCTCTCCATCGTCGCCCAATGGCGGCTCCGGCGCTGTGCCCATAACCTCGGCTAAACGTCCACCCATCAGCCATGACAAGACAGCCGAAATCGCACCGCGGTGCGTTTGCACAACACCCTTTGGATGGCCAGTTGAGCCGGACGTGTACATCACAGCCATATCGTCATCTGTATGAATTTCGACTGCGGGAGCTTCACTTGATGGCGATGCAGCCATGAGATCACTGAATGCAGTTGTTCCTTCTGTTGTAGCGTCGCGCACCATGATGCGACGAATGCTCATCTTCTCAGCAAACGGCTGCATCGCTGCCGACCGCTGTGCATCCACAAACGCAAGCTTCGCCTGACTATCGGTGAAACCGTACTCCATTTCGTCAGTCGTCCACCAACTGTTGAGGAACACAATAACACCGCCCGCCGCAGAGATTGCCATCATAAGCATAAGGTATTCAGGGTAGTTCCGCATCGCGATCGCAACCCGGTCACCCTTCTTCAAACCTGCCTCATGGATCAGCGCTTGTGAAAGCCGATAGGTCTGCTCGCGGAATTCTTCGTATGTGTAACGCTCGTCTTCAAAAACGAGAAACTCCAATCCATCATACTCTTTTGTAAGGGCCAGGATCTCACCAAGATGGCGCGGCGCGTTCTTAAACGTGCGAAACGAAACACCTCGAATGTCCGTCTCTTCGAGCGCGAACATGTCTTCGGTGGTGACGATATGTTGGACGGCTTCTGCTGCGGTTGCAAAAGTCATAGTGAGTGTCCTCCCAGACGCTGGCGGCCGCATCGCTCTGTGATGACTGTTCCGCATTTGCGTACAAAGTACCGAACTTACCGAATTGGTCAAAAGAGAATGCTGCTGTCGTCGCGGCAGGCTTGCTAGAGACTCGATTAGATAAAGCTGGAGGAAATCATGGCGCGCATCAAAGCCAATGGAATTGAGTTTGAATATGATGAAATGGGGCCAGCTGACGGAGAGCCAATTGTACTCGTCATGGGCTTCACAGCACAAATGACGAAATGGCCAGAAGCGTTCCGCAAAGGCCTCGTCGCGGCGGGCTACCGTGTTATTCGTTTCGATAACCGCGACATTGGCCTCTCTCACCAATTCGACGATCATGGTTTGCCGGATATACCAGCCATCACGCAGGCCGTAGTTAGCGGTCAGGATGCATCTGGGCTAGCACCATACACGCTCAACGATATGGCAGCCGATGTTGCAGCTCTAATTGACGCCTTAGATGCCAAGCCAGCTCATGTTCTTGGTGCATCTATGGGCGGGATGATTGTACAACTTCTCGCGATCAACCATCCTGAACACGTTAGAAGCATGATCCCAGTGATGACCACATCTGGAGATCCAGCACTCCCGCCATCAACGCCAAAGGCGCGCGAAGCACTTACGATGCAGCCCGAAAGCCCATCGCGGGAAGATGTTGTGAAACTCGGCGTCTATGTGCAGGGCGAAATCGGTTCAGATCGAAGCATCGCAGACACCGATGAAGAGCGCGCCATTAGCGTTGGCGCCTCATATGACCGTGCCTACCGACCAATGGGGACGATGCGGCAATACGCAGCTATTCTAACTCAACCACGCTGGCATGAGAATTTGTCGAATGTGAAGGCTCCAACGATGGTCCTGCACGGCGAAGTCGATCCACTGATCACTGTCGCAGGTGGGCAGGATATCGTTGATAGGATTGACGGCGCCAAGCTCGTCGTGATTCCGAAATGGGGGCATGACGTTCCAAAGTCAGTTGTTCCTGAACTTGTCTCACAAGTGACCGAATTTTTGGCGGGTATTTAATCTTCAGACTTGATGGGTTTTGCGGCGGCTGACAATTTTGTCAGTCGCTAGCACGTGGGAATGCCAAACAAAACGGCATCCCTATCGCCGATCGGGGATGAACTTCAAATTTTCAGGAACATCATGACAAGAAATGGCGCGAGTGACGGAGCTCGAAATAAACCATAAAACGTATTTTTTTCAATACATTACGGAGATCCTTTTTGCGAAATGTATCTCACTTTGTATCCAATTTGTATCCCAGTTTTGACTTTTCTGTGGTTCGAGCCCTGCTCATTAGCATCGAACTTACTTGCTCATAATCATTTGTTGAGCAGAGAGCACACGGCGCTTAGGAAAAAACCTCTAGAGGCACCTCGACTGCAGTATCAAGATATTGATCGACGATCGACAACCACGAGCGGGCAACAGGTAGTTCGTTTTCTATGAAGTAGCGGAGCACATAATTGACGCCCGCGCGATGGGCCGAAGAATCGGGCGCTTCAGCGCTGAGCGACAAATCAAGCCAGATCCACGCTGCAATGCCGTGGCCAAAGGCGCGCAGGAACATGGTCGCATCACTGTTCCCCGTCAGCGACTATGAGACAGACGTGCTAAATTGCTAAGAGAGGGTTTGTCG
>JAQWGO010000028.1 GCA_029238175.1 Henriciella sp.
CCGCTATGGGAACTTGTTATAATGGTGGCGGGACTCATGGCGCTAAACGCGCTGGCGATCGACATTATGTTGCCTGCGATGAGCGATATTTCGGCGCATTATAACCTTCAGCGGGAGAATGACCAACAGCTTGTTATCTTCTCTTATGTCGCGGGCTTTGGCTTCCCCCAGCTGGTCTTTGGCCCCATCTCCGATCGCTATGGCCGCAAAGGCCTGCTTGCAATCTGCTTGATCGGGTACGCGGTAGCAGGAATTGCTTGCCTCATGACATCCAGCTTTTGGGTCCTACTCCTGACCCGCTTCATTCAGGGCGTATTTGCCAGCGGCGTTCGTGTCATCGCGTCCTCGATTATTCGTGATCTTATGGCTGGCCGCGCAATGGCACGCGTCATGTCACTGGTGATGACAGTCTTTATGGTGGTTCCAATTCTAGCCCCAACCATCGGCGCAGGCGTTATGCTGATCGCGCCTTGGCAGTGGACTTTTGGCGTCTTGGTTATCGCTGCTTTGGGTATGCTGATCTGGACCCAAATCCGCTTGCCGGAAACGCTGCCACCTGAAAACCGGCAGCCGCTCAATCTACGCCAAACAGCAAAATCCTATGGCCAGGTTCTCAAAAGCCGCGTCACGTTCGGTTACATGGCCGCAAGTGGCGTCATATTCGGCGCGCTCTTCTCCTTCGTGGCCGCGTCAGAACAGATTTTCAGCGATGTGTTCGGCATGGAAGAAAGTTTCGCACTGTGGTTTGCTGGGGTGGCCGCCTGTTTGGCCGCTGCGAACTTTGCCAACTCCAAGATCGTCGAACGGATCGGGATGCGCCGGATCAGTCACGCTGTGATGATCTTGTTCCTAGTCCTATCTAGTCTCAATTTGGTGACCATGTTGACCATTGGTGAGAAGCTATGGCTGTTTTACCCACTCTTCTGTCTGACCTTTGCCTGTTTCGGCATGATGGGCGCTAACTTCTCTGCCCTAGCGCTGGAACCCCTAGGCAAGATCGCAGGTACAGCCAGCGCCGCCTATGGCTTCTCAACAAGCGTCGTCGCAAGCCTTTTCGGTTACTTGGTCGCAAGTCAATTCAACGGCACAGTCGCTCCGGTGATGGCTGGTTTTGTTGCACTAGGCGTCATCTCCCTAGGCATCATTCTTATAACAGAACGCGGAAAACTATTTAGCTCTCGATAATCTGCTTGCGCTTCCGTTGCGATAGCGTCGCTAAGAAGCGACCAGAACAATTTGGAGGATCCAGACCATGGCCATGAAGACACGCATCACCGAAATGCTAGGCATCGAAAAGCCTATCATTCAGGCCGCCATGGGTTGGATCGCCCGTAGCCAGCTTTCCTCGGCATTCTCGAATGCGGGCGGCATGGGCATTATCGAGACAAGCTCTGGCGAGTTAGACGCGGTGCGCGAAGAAATCATCAAAATGCGCGATCTGACTGACAAGCCGTTCGGTGTAAACGTCGCCCAAGCCTTCGTGCGCGACCCAAACATCGTGCAGTTCATCATCGATCAGGGCGTTAAGTTCGTCACCACCTCTGCTGGTGATCCGATGAAGTACACATCGATGCTGAAAGACGCAGGCCTGACAGTTTTCCACGTCGTCCCAAGCTTGAAAGCCGCACTGCGCGCAATCGAAGCTGGGGTTGATGGCCTTATCGTTGAGGGCGGCGAAGGCGGCGGTTTCAAAAACCCTAAAGATGTCGCTTCAATGGTTTTGATCCCGCAAGTCTGCGAAGCGGTTGACGTTCCCGTTGTCGCCGCTGGCGGCATTATGGACGGCGGCACAATGGCGGCGGCGTTCGCACTCGGCGCTGAAGGCGTTCTCATGGGAACGCGCATCCTGTCCAGCGCTGAAAGCCCGGTTCACCAGAACTGGAAAGATGCAATCGTCAACGCAGATGCAACCGACACGGTCTTCCTAAACCGCGATGGCCCCGGCCCTGCCCTGCGCGCACTGCGCACCGAACGCACAAGCCGGATCGAAAAAGAAGGCGTCGACAATATCTTTGGCGAATTCGCGGGCACCCAAGACGTCTATTTCGGCGGCAACCTCGAAGCAGGCATCGCTCTGACGGGACAGGTCGCGGGCCGGATCAAAGATGTTCGCCCGGTTGCTGACATCCTAAACGAAACGATGGACCAGTACCGCGAAACGATCGCTCGATTGAGTGGACTACAAAAGTAACGGGGCAACCCTAGTCCAATCGCCTGAAAAGTGGTTAAAGACGGCAACGTTCCACTTCAAAGGTGCCTTATGACTGCAAAAACTTACCTCTTGGGCGGCGCTGCAGCGTTCGCTCTTATCCTCGCTGGCTGCGATAGCGTTCGCACGCCGGGCGGCGAAGAGCCTACTTCAACCGAAGTGACCGCTGATGCCCCCCCGGTAGATACAGCTGCGCTTGCTGACAATCCATTGCTTCAGGATTGGACCGGCCCATACGGCGTTCCACCTTTCGCCGATATCAAGAACGAACACTATAAGCCTGCCATCATGCAAGGCATCAAAGACTTGGAAGCTGAAATTGCCGCGATCGCCGACAATGAAGCTGCCCCAACCTTCGAAAACACGATCGTCGCGCTCGATAAAGCTGGCGGCACACTGGACAAAGCTCTCGGCGTGTTTGGTAACATCACAAATACAGACACCAATGACACGCTTTCTGAACTCGAGGGCGAAATCTACCCACTCGTCTCAAAAGTCTATGACGGCATCTCATTCAACGAGACGCTTTTCGCCCGCGTTAAAGCCATCAAGGATTCTGCAGCCGTCGAAGGCATGGACGAGCAAGACGCGCGTCTGGTTGAACTAACCTACCGCCAGTTTGAGCGCGCCGGCGCCAACCTCTCTCCAGACGTCAAAGCCCAAGTTTCCGATATCAACTCGGAAATCTCCAGCCTCACCACAAAGTTTGGTCAGAACCTCCTGAAATCTACAAAGGCTTTCAGAATTGATGTCACAGACGAGGCTGATCTTGTCGGTCTCTCCGAAGACTTCAAAGCCGCTATCAAAGACGGTGACACATGGACGTTGACCGTGGACCGCTCTGTCTATGAAACTTTCATGACCCAGTCAGAAAACCGCGACCTTCGTTCAAAAATGTTCGACGGCTATCGCCTCCGCGCCAGCGAGGGTGAGTTTGATAACGGCCCAATCGCAATTAAACTGGCTCAGCTTCGTGCCCAGCGCGCTGAACTCCTCGGCTACCGCACACACGCGGAATACATCCTTGAATACAATATGGCGAAAACCCCAGAAACGGTAGAGAATTTCCTCGTCCGTGTTTGGGAACCAGGTCTGGCCCAAGCCAAAGCTGAGCGCGCCACAATGCAAGAGATGGTTGGCGATGCGTTCCAAATTGCGGGTCATGACTGGTGGCACTATTCAGAAAAAGTACGTCAGGACAAATACGCGTTCGACGACAATATCCTGAAGCCATATTTTGAGCTTGGCGCGGTGCGTGGCGGGGCTTTCGCCATGGCCGAGCGCCTGTTCGAACTCGACATTGATCCTGTTGAAATCGATGGCTGGAACGAGGTCGTTACTTCTTACGACGTCAAAGACGCTAATACAGGTGAGCATCTCGGCCTCTTCATGATGGACATGTATGCCCGCGACAGTAAGCGAGGCGGTGCATGGATGAGCGGCTACCGCTCTTCAACCAATTATGATGATGCTGACGAAGTCCGCCCAATCATCACCAACAACATGAACCTCATCACACCGGCGGGCGACAGCCCAACTCTGATGCGGTTCGACGAAGTTGAGACCCTTTTCCACGAGTTTGGTCACGGCCTCCACGGATTGATCACACAGATCAAGTATAGCAACTTCTCTGGGGTTGATGGTCCACGTGACTATACAGAATTCCCAGCGCAGATCCTTGAGCATTGGGCTGGCGCACCGGAAATGTTGGAAACTTACGCCCTGCACTATGAAACAGGCGAAGTTATCCCGGCTGAACTGATCGCTAAAATGCGTGAAGCCTCAAACCATAACCAAGGCTTCCGCACGACAGAGTTCATCGCGGCATCATTGCTAGACCTCAACTGGCATAACCTGACCCATGACGAAGCCATGGCAATCACCGATGCTCGTGAATTTGAAACTGCAACGCTGGCAAAATACGGCCTCATCGACGAGATCGAACCACGCTATCGTAGTCAGTATTTCAGCCACATCTTCGCAGGCGGCTATAGCTCTGGCTATTATGCCTATCTTTGGTCTGAGATCCTAGACGCTGACGGCTTCACCGCCTTCCGCGAAAAGGGCGACATTTGGGACAAAGAACTCGCAGCGAAACTGAAGAAGTGGGTTTACGAATCTGGCGGCCTACGCCCAGCGGATGAGCTTTACCGCAACTTCCGCGGTTCTGATCCAACGATCGAACCCCTCCTTCGTATCCGCGGCTTCGAAACTGACGAAACAGAAGGCTGATTTTCAGCGACACTGAATTGAAAAGGCGGCCCATTGTGGCCGCCTTTTGTATACCTCTTATTCGTATTCGATGAGTTTAAAAGCCTGCCTTCTTAGCTTATCCCCTCATACAATCTACAACACATTCTGACACCGGAGCTATCAAATGCGTTTCAGTCTAATTACGGTCCTGATCGGTTTTACAGTCATATCGTCTTGCGCCAAACAGGCCGACCCAGAAGCTATAGCGCCGCAAGGCGCTTCGGTGACCTTGTTCAAGAATTTCAATGTGATCTCAATGGATCCTGCCAAGGCTGAAATGTCTTCGGACACATCAGTGCTCGTTGAGAACGATAAAATTATTGCTGTCGGCCCTCTGGCGCAAATTCAAGTTCCCGAAACTGCAACAATCGTTGACGGCAACGGCCGCACCTTACTCCCCGGCCTTGTCGATATGCATGTCCATATCTGGGATGAGGCAGAGCTTTCGGCATATCTTTCCTACGGCGTCACGACAGTACGAAACGCATCAGGTATGCCTTTCCACTTAGAGTTTCAGGACCGCATCGATAGCGGCGCACTCGTTGGACCACGCCTCTTCACAACCGGGCCAATCCTAAACAGCGCAGGCCCCAACGCCCAAGTAAATCATCAAATTGTTGAAACTGCAGAGCAAGCACGCGCCGCAGTTAGAGATCACCACAAGCAGGGCTATAGAAGCCTAAAGGTCTATTCCAACCTGAATAGAGAAGCCTACGAAGCCATCTTAGACGAGGCGGCAAAGCTAAATCTAACAATTATGGGCCATACCCCAGAAGGACGCCGCGACGCCGGTATCCCACTGCAAAAGCCCTTCAATATCAGCTTTGAAGAAACCCTCGATGATGGCTTCGTAACGATCGAGCATATGGAATCGATTGTCTGGCACGGTCTGCGTGATGAACTGAACATCGAAAAAGCGCGGCAACTCGCACAAACAATCGCCCAAAGCGGAAATGTGGTCAGCCCAACGCTACTGGCCCACCGCAATTTGATTGAAGTCGCCAATAGTGATGGTGAATTTCTAAAACGCCCGGGAACTGAGCTGCTAAACCCTTTCGTTTCAGAGATTGAGCAAGAATCCTACGCCTTCTGGTCTGCCCAGCCTCAAGGCGCGCGCGCCGCGCAAGACGCCTTCTATTCAGCGGCGACAAAAGTCTTTCACGAAGAGGGGGTCACCTTGGTCGCTGGCACCGATGCTGGCATTTTCACCAATATTCCGGGCCAGTACCTGCACCGTGAGCTGGGTTTCTATGTCGAGGCTGGTCTATCCCCGCATGAGGCCTTGGTCACCGCAACCATAAATCCGGCAAAGACGCTGGGAACACAAGATAGTGTAGGACAGATCAAAACGGGATTTCGCGCCGATTTTATAATCCTTGATCAAAACCCGCTCCAAGACATTACAGCCCTAAGCTCAATCTCTGGATTGATGGTGAATGGCCAGTGGTTTGACCAACCCGCGCTCGCAGCCCTGCGTGACCAAGGTGGTAAAGCCTCCTACATGGGAACGCTACAGCGCGTGGTAACAGGATTAGCCGCGCAAGATAGTAAACTATAAAGCGCAAGCGTGCGTAAACGATATAAACCCTAACGGAGCCTGCCATGACCGATACGAACCTCAGCCGCCGCCAATTGATGATCGGCGCAGGTCTTGCCGCCACAACCGTTGCCGCGGCTAGCCAAGCCAGCGCGCTAAGCCCCGCGCTCCCGCCGCTACATGGCAAATCCATCCTAATCACTGGTGCCAGCTCAGGCTTTGGCCGCCTTGGAACCGAACACTATGCCCGCCTCGGCGCTAAAGTCTTCGCCACAATGCGAAACCTGCCCCGCCCAGAAGCAGCCGAGCTTGAAGCCTTAGCCGCTGATGAAGGCTTGGACATCACCGTCATCGAAATTGACGTGACCTCTGATGAGCAAGTTACGGCTGGCGTCGCCGCAGCACTCGCCGCAAATGACGGTAAACTCGACGTCCTGATCAATAATGCCGGTATCGCCTATGCAGGGCCTATCGAAGCCCAAGACATGGCCGCAACACAGCTTATCTTCGACACCAATGTCTACGGTCCGCACCGCATGTCCCGCGCCGTCCTGCCCGCCATGCGCGCGGCGGGAAGTGGACAGATTTTCAATGTTACATCACAGCTTGGCCGCCTCGTCATTCCGGGTTTTGCCCAATACTCCCCAACCAAGTTCGCCCTCGAAGCGATGAGTGAACAGATGGCCTACGAAATCGTCACCCAGGGCATCGAAGTGACAATCATCCAGCCGGGCGGCTACCCGACCGATATCTGGGAAAACCAAACCGCCCTGTCGAAAGACCTAAAGGCACGCCTCCCCGAAGACTTGATCACCGCCTATGGCCCGATGACGGCTGGCATGGGCGGCGGTGAAAATAGCGGCGGCACTACCGACCCTATGGATATCCCCCGCAACATCGCAGAAATCATCCAAATGCCAGCCGGAACCCGGCCACTACGCCGCGCCATCCACCCGGTCGCCCGCCCACAAGAAGCCATCAACGAGGTTTCAGCGGCGCAGCAACTCGTAATGCTCGGCGAAAGTCCTTACGGGCCACTATTGAAGGCGGTTTTGGACTAGGCCTAAATCGTCCATCAATCCGGTTGTGATTCAATCCAAATTTCGGCCAACTTCCACGCCATATCCTCGAGCCTTGGTCCTTCGAGGTTTCCTGCGATCGCGATTGAGATTTGAGGTTCAACCAGAGTAACCAGTACACTTCGTCCGCCGGGCGCACCGCCACTGGCGCTAAACAGAGTTACACTCTGGCCGTCCATCGTTCGTGTTTGGACCCCTCCACCATAAACCACTCCCGATACGTCAGACCAAGGCTTGAGTCGGTCAGGCAGCTCCGATATTGGGAAGATTTGACCGTTATGAAGCGAAGCGCCAACGCTGGCGAGCTGCTCAGAGCTCATCAGCAAGCCACCGCCACCAAACTTGCATTCCGCGGACTGGAATGGTGAGGCAATCAAATCGTCGGGTTTCAGATTCTTGGGCAACTGAGGCAGTCTACCTGCCCGTATAAATGGCTGCGCCTTATCTGCATCCGGCTGGTCAAGTATAAACAGTTCTTTCGGTTCGAGTATCTGATTGAGAGCGTCGACAAAATCACTCTCACCCGTAATTCGCACCAAAAGTTCACTGGCGAGAACGAAGGCAAAAGTAGAATAACTTTCTGCTGTGCTAGGTGGGTACAGCAACGCATCCTGCCCAAAGTAGTCCAGCGCATCCAACGGCCCAAGACATCGCTTTTCTGCAAAAGAAATCCAGTCTCTTGGTGAAGTGTAATGACGAATTCCGCTTGTGTGAGATAATATGTCCCGAACGCGAATCCGATGGAGAGCGACAGGTAAATCAGGCGCTATTTCTGCAACCGATGCGTCAAGATTTAGCTGGCCTTGTTCCACCAAACGCCCAAATGCGAGGCCTGTTACCACTTTAGCTGTTGAATATGCGGTAAAGCGAGTTGACGGTGTGACGACGTCGTCTCCGCCAACTCGAACTTTGCCATGCTGATATGACCAAACGACCCTGTCAGCACGAATGACTGTTGCACTTAAAGCTGGGTAGTCTTTGGCAATAGTCTCCATTGCCGCTCTTGATTGTTCATCGGGATTCGATTCTGCCGGAACTGCTTCATCTATCGCGTGCATATTTTTATGGTGGGAGCAGCCTGTTAGAATAAGGCTTGGTACACATAGGGTAAGAAGGAATAGACGG
>JAQWGO010000040.1 GCA_029238175.1 Henriciella sp.
CGGCCTTCAACCATTCCTCATGCCGATCAATCGAGTAATCATCCATCGAGGCTGGTTTATCAGATCGACCCATGCCGATCATATCAACAGCAATGGCGCGATATCCAGCGCTCGCCAGAACTGGAATCAAAGCACGCCACATATAAGACCAAGTTGGATTGCCGTGAATCATCACGACTGGTCGCCCATCGCGCGGCCCCTCATCGACATAGTGCATTCTCAAAGAGCCGCCTTCCCCGTCAGGCACTTCCACATAGTGTGGCGCGAAAGTATAACCGTCCAGATTGTCAAAACGCTCATCGGGGGTTCGTAATACTCTCATTTCCAGCTAGCTCCATTGATACGACTTGCACCTTTACTCTTGTAATGGCATACGACATGCCATTACAAGAGTTGACTTGCGAAGGGCGATAAGAATGAAGCAAATTTTGGCAACACTTCTCCCAAAACAAATCACGAATAGATTTCCGGGACAAAAGATAGCGCTATACGTTTTCGTGCCGCTCACATTAATGCTGATTTTCCGGAGTTGTATGCATCTGATCGCACCAGATGGCGGGGCACAGAGCATCGCTACGATTCCCTTAGATACCTATTCAGACGGCGCGGCTGCCAATATCATCGCAATCTTCAGCTAGTGGGGCTTGTCCCAACTGCTCCTGACTGGATTGTTTATTCTGGTTCTGGTGCGCTACCGGTCGCTTATCCCCCTCTTCTACCTTCTCTTCGCCCTGGAGCAGTGCGGACGCATGGGCGTCGGGCACTTCAAACCAGTCGTGACACTCGAGACGGCCCCAGGCTCTGCGGCCAATTTGCCCTTACTCATCATCTCCCTAATTATGCTGGCGCTCAGTTTGATGCCATCGAAATCTGGGGATGCCAGTGATTGATCTGGAAAATGAACTAGAAGAGTTGATGCGGAGCGGTCTCCCAGAGACCGGATATGTGATCGCCGAGAATGGCCTTTTCATGGAGGCGATCGATCCAACGACGCGGCTAGTGTGGATGACCACACAACCGATCAGTCGGAAACAATTCGATGATTGGTCGCCGAAATCGCCTCACCAAAAAGTCGGATGCGACCACCCCGCCATGGATCGCGCAGCCTTCCGGCATGACCCGGCTAGACCTCCACACGCCATTCAAACCAAGATCATTGATGGATATGAGTGCCTTCATGTCGCTGTGCCAGGCGAGATGATCCCGCCAGCCGAAGCCGGACTACCCGCCCAGATAAAAGTCACCAAGGGCCACACGCTCGGCTTCAAGGCCGGCCGGCGGGTCAAATTCATGAATATTGGCGACGCTCATTATGTTGAAACAGTCGGCGACGGAAAAGCCGACGAAAATCTTCGGCTACCGCCGTCCGCTACATTCTCTGAACTCAAACTCACGTCTCTTTGGGTTGTCGACCAGCCATGCCCGACAACCACTTTCTTCTGGTTTTCAGACAACGGCATGCGCAGTTTTCAGGGCCCAATACAACTTCCCAACCTTTAGGAACATCATGACCGATCAATATACGCTCTATGGCATGGCGGCGTCGCTCTATACCGGCAAAGTGTGCGCTTACATGCGGCGCAATCATGTTGAGTTTCGCGAAGAAAAAGCCGGCGGCGAGCATTTTAATACCGTCGTGACAAAAGAGGTGGGCCGCTGGATCATTCCCGTCATAGAAACGCCGGATGGCGAGTATGTTCAGGACGGCACAGATATTCTCGATTATTTTGAAACGCGTGGGTTTTCGAAACAGTCCATCTATCCTGAAGACCCCAAACTCGAAGTCATTGCGCACCTTTTCGAGCTCTATGGCGGGGAAGGCATGCTGCGCGCGGCAATGCATTATCGCTGGAACTTTGACGAAACCAATCTGAATTTCCTACAAACAACCTTTGAGGATGTCCTGCCCAATGACCTCAGCGCAGAGGAGCGTGAACCGGTCTTCCTGCACGCCAGTGGACGGATGCGCAAAGCCGCCATCGCATTTGGCGCAACCCCTGAAACCTATGAGACGATAGAAACCAGTTATTCGAAGTTCTTATCGCTCTATGAGACCCACCTAGAACGCAGACCTTTTCTATTCGGCGGCTATCCCACAATCGGAGATTATGGCCTGTTCAGCCCGCTCTACGCGCACCTTGGGCGTGATCCGAAGCCACTGCAATTGATGCAGATGACAGCGCCGCGTGTGTATCGCTGGACCGAACGGATGAACGCACCTGAAATTGTCCACGATGAAACCGCCTTGAAATCTGGCCCAGGCCTGTTTTCCTTTGATGCAATTCCCGAAACGCTCAAATCCTTGATGGCCTTTATCGCAGAAGACTATGTGCCGGAAATCAGCGCGCACGTGAAATTCACGAATGAATGGCTGAGCGAGCAAGATGCTCCGACGTTAAAACCCGGAGCCTTGGGACGCGGCATTGGAATGGCGACATTTGAGTGGCGGGGACATACAATTCAAACTGCCGTTATGCCGTATCGGCTCTATCTGTTGCAGCGCGTCACTGACGCGTTCGAAGCGCTGAACGCGTCTGATAAAGCTGAAGTCGAAAGCCTGTTCGAAGAAACAAACCTCGCCCCGCTACTTCGCTTGAAAACCACTCGGCGCGTCATCCGGGAAAATCATTTGGAAGGATGGGCCTAGAGATCAGCCCAAACGTCGCCAGAGTGCACGACCAGCTAAACCAACACCGCCTATCCCGGCGAGCAATACCGCAGCCCCAATAATGATCCAGCCCCAATAATGCTGCCATAATTTGCCGAGCATATTGCGAGCAATAGCGCGCTCAACCTGATAGCCTTCCGGCAGCTCAAGCACGCCCACGCGATTTGCATAAAGGCGGTATTCGTGGGTGAGGTTTTCCATCACGCCGGGGATACGGGCGGCAAGGTCTGTTGTTTCACCGGGATCATCCAGAATATCAAAGAGGCGCCATGTGCTATCGCCATGCGGCGGCAAGCTTCTCACCAGCTTATAACGACCCTTATACAGTGCAGCCTGACCGGACGTTTCAATGCCAATGGCGTCGCCGTCAAAATAAGTGCGATCGCTTTGTCCAGCCAGCACCGGCACCAAAGAGCGCCCAGTCATTGACACCGCGCTCGACGAAGGTTCGCGTGCGCGCGCTAGATCAAGTAGCGTCGGCGCAATGTCCGACATGACCGTAAAGCTTTCCACTTCTGCGCCCGCTTCAATGCCCGGTCCCGCCATCAACATTGGCACACGCAATCCACCTTCGCCGGTGTGAAATTTGAACAGAAGCGACGGGCCGGCATTTGCGCTTGCCCCGCCGGGGCCAATCGCGACATAGCTGCCCTTCTCGCCAAGATTATCGTAGCTGCGCGAATAATCGTGCAGGCCCATCCACCAGCCAATAGCAGCCCCCCATGGGTCGCCCGCTTCCGGGCCATTGTCTGAGGTTACGACAAAGACGGTGTTTTCATAGTCGTCGGTGGATTTCAGATAGTCGATCAGCCCGCCAAGCTCGGCGTCCATTGCCTCCAGCGCACCTGCATTCACAGCCATACTTTTGGCAGCGAGGCGCTGTTCGTCCGGCGTCAAATCTTCCCAGCGCGGAATACTCTCAGGCTGCGGCGCAAGCGGCGCGCCCTGTCGCACAAGTCCTAAGTCCTGGGCGCGTTGCCAGCGCTGTGTGCGGATCGCATTCCAGCCCTCTGCATACGTCTCAATATATTTTTCAGTGTATTCACGCGGTGCCTGAACCGGAATATGCACAGCCAGAAACGCAACATAGGCAAAGAAAGGCTCCTCGCGGTCAGCATGAGCGTCCAGATAGACCTGCATTTGATCTGCGATGAAAGTGGACGAGTAAAAATCCTCGGGCAGGTCTGCTTCCTTATCGTCCTCAAACCACGGCGCGTCTTTGTAATAAGGTAGATATGGCTTGTCTTCCCAATGATCAGCGCCGGACGCATCAAGAATGAATGAGCGGTCAAAACCATGATCAATCGGCAGCTCACCCTCACCGTGCCCCAAATGCCATTTGCCGGTCATATACGTGCGATACCCGGCGCGTTTCAGCTTGGTCGCAATCGTCTCCACGCCGGGTTCCAACGCCATTGTATATCCCGGTTGTCCCCTGTGCTCTGGCGGGAGGACCTCACGAATGGTGCCGAGCCCCGCCAAATGATTGTCCATCCCCGTCAGCAACATCGCCCGCGAAGGCGCGCAGAATGGCGTGGCGCGATGCTGGCGGAAGATCGCGCCACGCTGTGCCAAGGCATCAATATTTGGCGTCGAGGCTTCACCGCCAAAGACGCCAAAATCCATCAAGGCGGCATCATCGACCAGCACGACGACGATGTTGGGGCGTGTTTCCGCCTGCGCCGTCAGTCCCGCAAGTGCCAGCCAGAGAACGAACCACCAGCGCATCATGAGGTGGTCTCAACCTCCTGCTCACGCGCAAGAACCTGCATCATCTTCACCGCCGTCTCAGTTGCACTGTTTTGATTTTGACCCGTGACGATGCGACCATCAATAACAACATTATTGGCGAGAAAATCACGGAACTTTGTCTCCGCTTCAAAGACCACACCCGCAGCCCGCAAATCGCGTTCTGGATGCATCGGCGTATGCGTGATCCCAAGCTCTGAGATCTGTTTGTCGGTGACGGCAGAAATACGGCGGCCTTCAATGATCAGTTCCCCGTCTTCGCCATAGGCTTGCAGAAGACCTAGCGGGCCATGACAAACGCCGCCAATGACCGCGTCATTGGAGTAGGCCATGGCGACCTTTTCCCCGAGTTCGGCGGACTGGCCAAAATCATATGCCGCACCCCATCCGCCCGCGAGGAAGACGATGTCATATTGTGCCATGTCCACCTGATCGATCTGATAAGATCGTGACACTTTGGACTGAAACATCGGGTCTTTCAGGTAACGTTTGTCAGGCTTCGAAGCGATTGGCCATTTAAGTGATTGCCGCTCAATCGGGATCTGCCCACCCTGAATACTCGCAACATCGACTTCCATCCCAGAATCGAGAAACGCATAATAAGGTGCGGTCATCTCCGAAGCAAAAACGCCTGTCGATTTCCCGGTTTCGCCAAGTGTGTCATGGCTCGTCGTGACGATCAAAGCACGCTTTCCCGAAAGGTCCATCTCCGGCACGTCATAATGCGGGTGCAAGCCCAGACCAGTCAGCAGGTACGGCAAACCTAACCGGCCGATCACAAGTAGAAGAACAATGCCGATTGCGCCGTACTTCAGTATTTTCATCATCATAACTCGCTCCTGATTTCTGCTTGTGATTATTCGCCAGCCTGCGCGGCCTGGACTTCCGCCCAGCTCACAGAATTGTTCCCGTCTTCATCCAGTCTCGAGAATGCGCGGCCATAGGCCTTAAACCTACGAATTTGCTTAGCTCGCCCGAGATCTTTTTCAGCATTTGCATTGATGAAGGCTTTGAACTCGCTGCGATCGAGAGCTCCATTGCCATCCGCATCCGCCGCTTGGAAGTTGGCTTCCGCAACGCTGCGATGATCATCAGCGGCTTCCTGAGCCGAGGCAGCGCCGTTGAGCGCGAGCACGGATCCCAGTGCAATCGCCACAAGTGAAGATTTAAGCAGTTTCATCGCCTTATCCTTTTCCGATAGAGACGAGGAGACCCCGGCTCGGTGATATTTGATTGTTGAGCATGGCTTTCCAGATATTGGCAGCCGCCTTCGCGCCAATGACATCTTCGACCGAGATTTCACCAGATACCTTTTTGGCAATCTCCACGCCCGCTTCGCTTCCCTTGTCCCACAAAACGCCGGGACCCCATTCCTTATCGCGTTTAGCGATTTGGCCAGGCGCGAAGAAGAAAGTCGGCTTTGCCCCCGGAAGATCTTTCACGCGCCCTCTTTTTTCCCAATGGGTGGCGCCGACCATGCAGCTTTCAACGATGTTATCGCCCAGCAAAGTGTGCAGCGTTTCTGTCAGCTTCGCGTTACCAGACATATCAACATAGGCTGTCGGAACAGACGGGTCGATGTCGCTTTCATTGCCGTAGATGACGGTTTGGTCGCAACACCCCAGAGATTCCACAAATGCTATATTATTGGCAGATGTTACGCCAATAACACACTTCGCACCGTCCTTTTTGAGCAGCTCGGCGAGTCCGAACCCTGTCTTGGAGGACACCGATCCAATGACAATTTGTTCTGCACCAAAATAGTCATTGTCGACGAAGTAATCATAGAGAACGAAAGAGGTCATGAATAGCGGGAACAGAAGGCAGCGCTCCGCTTCCATTGCCTGCAAAAAGTTCGGCTCATTTCCTGTTCGGCGGTATTGATTGTAAAGTGGAGGAAGCTCGACACGATGCGGGCTGGCATCCATGAACGCGCCGGGCTGGACACTGCCGACGGTCAGTATCACCTCACTAGACATTGGGAAGAAACCGTAAAGCCGCTCGCCAACCGTAATATCAAAGGCATTGGACTCGACAACCTCGCCGATGCCCCAAACAGGTACTTTGCCCCACGGATCATCCGCTGGATAGTAATTCCAGTATCCAATCATGTCGCCGCTAACCGCGTAGCTGACATTGTTAGACGTCAATCCGAACTTCTCAATCCTGACTCGTATCTCTCCGTCAGTAATCGCGCGTCCCGGCGATTCCACGATCTTCGTTTCGCGGTAATCCCCTCGATTGACCCATAATTCTGTAACCGTCGACATCGTTTGCTCCTGATTAAACTGCTGCCATGTGCCTCAATGATCGCCGCGAAGGTCCATCAAGAGCTTGCCGTGATTTCGGCCATCGAAGAGCATCTCATACGCGTCCGGGAAGGTCTCGAGGCCTTCCAGAATGTGCTCGCGGAATTTCAAGCTTCCGTCGGCATACCCTTTCGCCAGCACCTCAAGCGCTTCGGGCACACGATGCATGTAATTGCGCATCGTAAAGCCCTGCATTTTCAGGCTATGCGTCACCACGCGCATATAATTCGCGGGGCCGCGTGCAGCGCTGAAATCTGCGTATTGAGAGATACTGCCACAGACGACGATACGCCCGCGATAATTCATCCGATCGAGCACCGCATCGAGGATTTCGCCGCCAACATTATCGAAATAGAGATCGATGCCACTCGGCGCCGCCGCGTTCAGCGCTTCGCCGACATTGCCGGCTTTGTAATCAATGGCCGCATCTAAGCCGAGCTCATCAGTCAAGTAAGCGCATTTAACCGGGCCACCCGCAATCCCGATTACGCGCGCGCCCGCCTGTTTGGCAAGCTGCGCGGCAATCCCTCCAACCGCCCCGGACGCCGCCGATACGACCACAGTGTCGTTCTCTTGCGGACAGCCAATATCCATCATGCCGAAATATGCCGTGTATCCTGTCATGCCGAGCCCCGACAAAAACAATTGCGGCGGCTTCGATGTGGTGTCGATTTTCCGAACTGCCTTGTGTGAGACCACAGCCTCAGTCTGAAGGCCAAGAAACCCAGTCACCCAATCACCAAGCTGAAAGCGCTCCGATCGGCTCTCCACCACTTCGCCCACACCAAAAGCGCGCATCACAGCGCCCAGCTTCACAGGCGGCATATAGCTCGGCTTGTTGGTGATCCAGCCGGACATGCCAGGGTCTACAGACACCCAATCAATACGCAGCTTGATTTCATTGTCGCCCAAAGGCGGCAGATCATCATTGGAAAATGCCCAAAAAGATCGCGCCGGCTGCCCATCGGGATAGTCTGTGAGTCGAACTTGCCTGGCCATTCTCGTAGGCTCCTCCCGCACGCGCTGAAACTATTGTATTGGCATATGACTTGCCATTATATGCCAAAGCAGAATATGACAAGACATCATTTGTGATGATCGCGTGAAATCCTCGCGCTTCAAGGGAGACCCACCTCATGAGCACAAAGAAGGTTTTCATACACGGCGTGCCCGATTGTCCAAAAATATGGACTCCGCTGATCCAAGAATTGGGCCTGTTGGAAGCTGACTATATCGCGCCATCATTGCCTGGCTTTGAATCTGCGCCGCCTAAAGGTTTTGATCGAAGCAAAGATGCCTACGTGGACTATCTCATTCAGAAAATCGAGGACGTGCATGCAACCTCAGGGCCGGTGGACATTATTGGTCATGATTGGGGCGGACTTCTTACACTTCGCATTGCCGGATTGCGCCCTGACTTGGTACGAACATGGGCCGTGGCGAACGCAACCTACGCTCCCAAACGAACCGGACATCGCGCTGCGAAAACGTGGGCTGTCCCGGTTCTCGGCGAACTGTTCATGATGGCGCTAACACCAAAGCGACTAAGAGCAATGGCGATCAGGGCAAACATGCCTCTCGAAATGGTCGAGATTTCGGTCGATCTTTGGAAACGCGGTCATATCAAAAAAAGCATTATCGGCCTCTACAGATCCGCAAATGGTTTGAACTGGATTGGGAGCCCATGGGTCGACACATTGGAGACGCTACCAAAGAGAGGGCTGGTGTTGTGGGGCGCAAATGACCCATTCGGACCAGTCGAAGGCGGTCGATCATGGGCTGAAACATATGGGTTCCCTTTCGTCCAGATTGATCAAGCGGGTCACTGGGTTATCGCCGAAAAACCGGAAGCCATTGCGCCAGCCCTTACCAAGCACTGGCAAAGGAATGACACCAAATCCGAGTGAATAGCCATTATTGATGGAAGCTTGCCTTTAGCGACCATCTAGTCGGCGACATCGAACAGCGCCCCGCCTATCAAGTGCCGATCTAAATGCAACTAAGGGAATTAGAAACCGTCGCGCATTCACATGCCTGACGCTCTTACTCTCTTCATTAGTGTATTTTCAAGCAAGCAGGATTTGACCCTAAGCGCTAAGTAATTGTTTTTATTGAACCCGAAAGATTGGAAAAATACCCCCAGAATCATAAAACCCTGAAATCATTACGATTTCAGGGCTCCAATGGGTGCGGGAGTAGGATTTGAACCTACGACCTTCAGGTTATGAGCGGCTTCTGGGGCTCGAAACGCCCTCTACTCATCTATGTCCGTATTCGTCCTTTATTGACGCTTGAGCGACACAACCGTCTGTTTTTATTTATATTTTCTGGATGAATATTTCTACCACTCATCACACGCCGTCTTTTCGTGTCCCTCTGAGTCTCAACAATTTGGTACCCTATCGGTACCCTGAGACGTATAGTTTCTCCACGCGAAAGGAGGAGTAAAGGCGTGAGGATCACACAGTCATCTGTTGCCGCTTTAGAGGCTCGCGATAAGAAATGGTATGCTTGGGATGAGAAAGTTCGCGGGTTCGGCGTTCGGATAAACTCAGACGGATCGAAAACTTATCTTGTGAAATACCGGGTTGAGGGAAAGCAGCGCAAGAAATCGATTGGCCGCGCTGAGACCATGAAGGCGGAAGACGCCAGACGGCGGGCGATGAAAATGCTGGTCGAAGCGGCTGAAGGCATCCACTCAGGCGGACTATACCCGTTCAATTACAAAGTTCATCGTGCCTCTCTTGGGAGAGAAGAAAGTCGCAGAGCTCGCGCGCGAAGAGATCGTTGAGTTTCATCTGCGTTTCGCAAAGACCCCCTATCAGGCCAATCGCATGCTCGGCACGCTTTCGGTGATGCTGTCTCAGGCAGAAATTTGGGGGATGCGACCATCCACGATGAACCCGTGCTTGAAAGTGAAACGGTTCAAGGAGAAAAAGCGCGAGCGCTATCTATCATCTGAGGAGATGAAGCGTTTGGCGAACGCGCTCGATGAGGAAGAGAAGACCGCGCCCGTCACGGCTGCTGCCTTCAGACTGTTGATCATTACCGGTTGCCGCCTCGGAGAAATCCAAAAGCTCAAATGGGACTGGGTGGACTTTGAACGCGAGGCCATCCTCCTCCCAGATTCGAAGACGGGAATGAAAACTGTGTATCTCAGCCCGCAGGGTATCGCGATCCTTCGATCCATCCCGCGTCTACCAGAAAACCCGTTTGTCATCACGGGACGCGAGCCGCGCTCTCATCTTACGGATATGCAGAAACCCTGGCGCCGCATTCGCAAGGCCGCGGGCATTGAAGATGTCCGCATACATGACCTACGTCACACCTTCGCAGCGACCGCGGCGTCCAACGGTCTCAGCCTGCCCATGATCGGAAAACTGCTCGGCCACACACAAGCTCAGACGACAGCGAGGTATGCTCACTTAGCGGCAGACCCGGTCCGAAAGGCCAATGCGGATGTTGCGCGTCTCATCGCCGAAAGCATGAGCTAATTTAAGCGCATCAGACTCAATCCGTAGTGTTCATCTATCTCGCAAGATAACCGCCATCCACCGGAATAATCGCTCCGGTCAGGAACGACGCCGAAGGACTTACAAGGAATGCCAAGAGCTCTGCAACCTCCTCCGGTTCACCGTAACGCGCCATAGGAATGTCGGCAGTGAGCCGATCTCGGACCGCTTGCGCATCACCGGACGACAAATGCGCCTCCAGGTCCGTCATCATCGCTGTGCGGGTTTGACTCGGGCTGATCGCCAAAACGCGCACACCATGGCGCGCCAGGGACACCGCCGCAGACTGCGTCATACCATTCACCGCATGCTTACTCGCTGTGTATCCAAACACGTTGCCGCTGCCGGTTTGCCCGGCAACAGATGAGGTATTTACGATCACCCCCTGCCCTTGCGCTTTCATGAGCGGCGCAACGTATTTCATTCCGAGAAATACGCCGCGCACATTGACCCTCATGACCTGATCAAATTCATCTTCTCCGTAGCGCGTGACATCTGCGATCGGACCTGAAATGCCCGCATTATTGAAAAGAATATCGACCCCGCCGAAGGCGTCGGTCGCCTGCCCAATGGCACGTTTCCAGTTCTCGGCGTCCGCGACATCACCTTTGAAGCAGGACAGCTCCAAATTTGGAATTGCCAAAAGTCGACTGAAGTCAGCCGTATCGAGGTCGAACGCAAGAACCCGGCATCCGTCGGCGCCCAAGCGTTTGACCGCTGCCAGGCCGATACCGCTTGCGGCGCCAGTTACTATTGCACTTTTTCCAGAAAGTATTGCCGCCATACGAGCTCCTCAAATGCTTACGAATTTCAGTTGTTTGACGAAGGCCATCAAGAGCGTTTCAGATTGGCAAAACACGAGCGGTGGCATAGTAGCAAGCAAATCAGCTTAGTTGAAAGGCGACCGCCGCCGCTGCGTGCAACTGAGTGGAATCAAACATTGGCAATCCGTGATGGCTCTGGTCGAGCAGCATGCAATGTTCCGTGCATCCAAGAATAACGCTATCGGCTCCCTGCCGCGCAGCTGTCTTGATCAGGTCAAGGTACACGGCTCTCGATTCCGGCCGCACTTTGCCAAACGCCAATTCCTCAAACAGAATATCATTGGCCCGCTTTCGGCCCTCTGCATTGGGCACGATGGGATCAATATCCACCCGGTCTTTCAGACTGGGTAAGTAGAAATCTCCTTCCATGACGAAGTCGGTACCGAGCACGAGCGGGCGACGCACACCCTCGGCACGAATGGCCTCGGCCAGAGCGTCCAGGATGTGAATGACAGGCAAGCCCGTCGTCTCGGCGAGTTGTTCTGCGCCCATGTGGGCTGAGTTCGAGCAGATCATCAGGGCTTCTGCGCCTGCCCGCTTCAATCGCAACCCTGCCTCTGACACCGCGTCCTTGTAGCCAGGTTTGTCATCCAGATAGAGCGGCAGAGCCGCCGCATAGTCGAATGACCAGATCAGGAGCTGCGATGAGTGCCCGCCCCCTGCTGCCGCGCGAACAAGATCGTTCAGGAGCCGGTAGTAGACCGCCGTACTTTCAAAAGTGAGGCCACCAATAAGTCCAATTGTTTTCATGACAATTGCACCTTGGCCTGAGCCTTTGTCGTTACCCCGCGTTCGCTTTCAATCACCTGCTCAATACTGATGGTTCCATCTTCTGCCACGCCAACCACTTTTCCGGTGAGCTGCAAAACATCGCCGACACAATTGAATGTCATCATCTGCATCGGGCCAATTTTTTTGATTTTACCTGCTACTCCAATCCACTCGCGAAGCTGGCGCTCAAACAGCCCCATCAGGAAAAATGTGTTGGCGTATACGTCAGGCGCTCCAGTTGATTTGGCAACGTCCTTGTCATGATGAATGAACGAAAAATCTCTGTTTGCTCCCGCTTCCATTACAAGGCGATGTAGCGTGATCGGCATCGTGATCGGGGGAAGCTCAGCCCCTTCCTTCACGTCTGACAAGACTAGCTTGGATTGATCAGTCATGTGCCTGCACCTTCTGGAGCAACGAACCGGAAAATGTCGAGATTTGCGACCGCCACGACGACGTCGTTCTGATTGGTGTAAGTGTCTTCTTGTCGCAAGAACGCGCCGTCTCCGACCTTCAATGTCTTGCGGAACAGGCTTGCGAGGATGGAGGTACATGTAATGCGATCGCCAACATACATGGGTTCAAAGAACTCGATTTCGACGCTGGTCGCAAAACTCAGATTACAGGGTGCGGGCACACTAAAAATGACCGGTAAGTCGATTTGCTTACCAGGATCACCGGATTTGGCAGGCGGATCTCCTGGGGACCAATAAGGTGCGAGCCCGGCTGTGAACGCCATTGTTGCCGGCGCGATAACATCCCGATACCCGGCCGCCTTGGCCGCAGACCGGTCATAGTGCAGGGCGCAGTCCATTTGTTTCGGTTCAAGCCATCGGCGAATTGCGCCGAGCTCTATCGCATCGCCGCCTCGCGAGACACCGATTTGCTTGCCGACAAGACTCTCAGTCTCTTCCCAGCTGCCCCATTTCCCCCAACCTGACTCCGTCATGATGTGTGCCTACTTTGCCGGCCGGAAGAAGGGCAGACTAATCTCGTCTGTGACGTCCTGGAAGGTGACCTCAACCTGCATACCGATCGAAACATCATCTGGATCACAATCGACAATATTGGTCTGCATTCGAATGCCCTCTTCAAGATCGACCCATGCAAGGATGATCGGGAGATCATCTGCAAAGGGTTGCTCGACCCCCTCATAGGTGACTGAGAACGCGTATATTTCGCCCTTGCCGGACGCCTTCATCCAGTCAAGATTTTCTGACCAACATTTGGGGCATTGTTGGCGCGGGAAAAAGATCCGCGCGTCGCAGTCCGAACATGTCTGGATAACCAATTGGTGGGATTTTGCAGCATCCCAGAAGGCCTGACTGTAGGGTTGAATCTTCGGTAGGGGTTTTTTGTAATCGCTCATTTTGGGGACCTCCCGAAAACAGTTGTGCAGGTGTTCATAACGGAACCGCCGGATGTCGAGATGATGGCATGCTCGCAGTCTTTGACCTGACGCCGACCAGCCTCCCCGCGAAGTTGACGAACCGTATCGATGTAGAACGCCATTGAAACGCCAGACCCTGTATGACCCCTACCCGTGGCGTCTCCCATCGTGGTGCATGGCAAATCTCCACCAGGGCCACAGCGACCCTCGGCCCAAGGCTTGTAGCCATCACCTTCCGGAACAACGCCGTAACCTTCGAGCGCCGTGCACTGTGTGAAAGGATAGGCCCCGTAAATTTGGCGAAGGTCCATATCATCAATTGAAAGTCCTGCGCCTTTGAGCGCGTCCTGACTGGATTCGCGGTAGGCTTTCGTGAAGTAGACATCGGACCGCAGGACCGGCGTTGCGCCGGTAAAGCGGGTACCGTGGCCATACTCATAGGCAGCCGGTTTACCCATCTCGCGTGCGATATCAGAACGCGTGACAAGTAGTGCCCCGCCGCCATCGGCGAGGAAGTTACATTCTTTCGAATGCAGTGGTGTCGACACCATCCGCGAGTTCATCACATCGTCCAAGGTCACCGGCTTGCCGTGAAAGATCGACATTTCATCGAGTGCGCCCCATCCCCGAAGTGCAACGGTCACAGCCGCCATATCTTCCATGGTCGCGCCGCTATCGTGCATGTACCGATTGGTGATCAATCCCATCGCGCCATTGAAGGTCACCCCATACGGATACTCCCACTGGGGATCGAGCGGGGCTGTCGCGAAGAAATTGATCAGCGTTTCGTTTGGAATATCAGACTGAATCGTTGTGTGCGGGATCAGGACATAGTCGGCCTGATTATTGTCGATAAAGTATTTCGCCATGCGAAGGGCATTCGTCGTCGACGCGCCGCCTGCGTTGACCACACAAATATCCTTGCAGCCCTCCATCCCGAGGACTTCGGGAATACGTCCCAATGCCATGTCGAGCGCAAGGTCCGGTTGAGCCATGGGATTGACCGAGATGACCGCACCAACATCATTCTTGTCGATGCCCGCATCGCGGACTGCGCCCATGCAAACTTCCCTTAGAATACCCCACCGCGTCCGATCTGGATCGCGCGCGGTCGGCACCTCCGCCACTCCGATAATTGCAATAGACATTGAGCCCCCTTGAGATTTGAGAATGTGGAAACATACTCGCCGCTCAAGGCTGAATCGGCATAATCATATCTGGCAAAGTTCAATGCTTTGGCGTCAGTTTTTTGCGATCTTCACAACCAGGCCTTCCAGCGCTTCGGTCACCTTGATCTGACATGACAATCGGCTCGTCGCTCGCTTGTCCTCAGCCATGAACAGCATGGCATCCTCGGTGTCGCCTGGAC
>JAQWGO010000050.1 GCA_029238175.1 Henriciella sp.
CAGATCCTGGCCTCTATTTGGTATCTTATGGGCAAGCCCACCGTCGGACAGGTTGCTGCCCGGGGCGATACTATAAAGACCCGACTATAACCGAGCATGGGGTTTCGGTTCCACCATGCCTAGCCACAGACCGCCGCTCCCGCCCTCAAAACCACGCCGTTCATGATCAGCCCTGCGTGAGGATGGGATGAGCGGAGTATAGGTTGAGAGTTGTGGGGCGGGGATAGATTTATTTTTCGCCGCAGATTTGGGCGGGCGCGGAAAGTGAGTTGAGGCGAATCTATTTTCGATCGCCGCTTTTCAACCTGTCGTATACGATCCAAAGGAACGCAAGCGCCGCCAGAACCAACACGATTATCTTTGCATGCCTAAGGTGGATAATCGCGTCACCCAGTCCTTGGATATAAAGCATGTAAGCGTTTAGTGACAGCCAAACATAGTATGAAACCGCCGCAAACACGACACCTAAGAAAAGAAGGAACCAGATCTTGTGACCCCGCTTCCATATAATTTTTGCGGCTTTAAAAACGCCGATTGAGAGCACAAACCACGCTATAAGCGTCACCCAAACCTCCGGATGCCCCAAATACCAAATGATATGTTGAGCCCATTCCGGCTGGCCTCCGCCGTGAGACGTCTCAAAGAAATTATCAGACATAAGGTGATCTATCCGGAGCGATATTCAATTACAACTCAGACAGCGGTTTAGAGGCTGACGTGGCGGGAATATTTCATGTGCCACCGATACCTGTTATCTTCACAACAAATAGCGAGGACAGGTTATGCAACTCATCAGCGACGAAATTTTAGTTGATACTGGGCAAGTTGATCCCACTCATAAGGGCACCTATCCGGCTTTTGGCGGGTTTGATCTCGCTAACCCGGCGTCTTGGACGTCTGGCCACCCGAATGATTATTATAAGCGTATGCGCGAGGAAGCGCCCGTGCATTGGTCACCGGGGCAAAAGCAGTTTTCTGGGTTTTGGTCTGTCACGCGCTATGACGATATCAAAACGGTTGAGCTGAACCCGCAGGTTTTTTCCTCGCAGCGCGGGAGTATCAACCTGGGCGTTGGGCCGCGCGAGAAGTGGCGGCCGAAAAAGCTGATCCCGGCGGCATTTAACTCGCTGATCAATCTGGACGCGCCGCACCATATGGAAATGCGCATCCAGCAGAAAGACTTCTTCATCCCGGCCTATGTCGCGAAAGTGCGCGACCGCGTCGCGGCGCATATTGACCATTTGCTGGACGAAATGGAACGCAAAGGCCCGGTTGTGGACTTTGTGAAAATGTTCTCTGAGCAGGTGCCGCTGTTCACGCTGTGCGAAATGCTGGGCGTGGATGAAGCCGATCGCCCCAAGATTGTCGGCTGGATGCATTATCTGGAAATGGCTTCGCAATACACGGTCAATCCGTGGTCGGTGATCATGAAGAACCCGCTGTTCCCGATGCGGTTCTTTAAGGCCGTGAACGAGATGTTCGCCTACGGCGAAGAGGTTATGGCCGACCGGAAAGCCAATCCGCGCGAAGACTTGCTAACACTGATCGCGCAGTCAAAGCTTGGCGGCGAAGAGTTAAGCCAAGAATATCTGGATGGATCATGGCTGCTGATCATCTTTGCGGGCAATGATACGAGCCGCAACTCCCTGACCGGAACGATACAGTTGATGCAGGACTTTCCTGATCAGCGACAGATGGTTTTGGATGATCCAAGCCTGATCCCGCGTATGTCGCAGGAAGCCTTGCGTCTAGTCTCTCCGGTCAAGCATATGCGGCGGACCGCGCTTGAGGACTTTGAGCTGAACGGTCAGATAATCGCCAAGGATGAGAAAGTCGCGATGTGGTTTGGCGCTGCGAACCGCGACCCTGACATTTTCCCCAATCCGGACACGTTCGATATGATGCGCGACAATGTCGATAAGCACCTCGCCTTCGGGCACGGCGTTCATAAATGTCTGGGCGCCCGGATTGCGCAGATGCAGCTGCGCTTGTCGTTTGAGAAAATCTTTGAGCGTTTCCCGAATATCGCTCCGGTTAGCCCGGTGGTTTACGCGCCAAATGCGCTGGTCAATGCGATGTCTAGCTTGAAGGTCAACTTGTACGGTATTGGCGGCACGAAGCCATAAACCAGAGTTGATTCAACGATGGGTGTTTCATGTAAAGATAATTGTGTATCCAGCGCAATTGTCTTGTCGTGGAGTACTTGTCTTGAACTTAATCACCCGATTTCTGGCATGCCTTGCGATACTGGGTCTATCTTCAGCGTGCGCAGTTGCAGCCCCGCAGCCGTTCGAGCCAGAGCTGCGTGATGAGATTGAGCAATATCTCAGCGATACCAAACAAGAATATGGGATAGCCGGATATTCGATCGCTATCCTGCACAATGGCGAAACGCGTTACTCCGGCACAGCAGGCTATGCGAGTATTGAGCTGGCGGCCGACGTGAATGACGACACGGTTTTTCAGGTTTTCTCGGTTTCGAAGCTATTTACGATTGTGACGCTGATGCAGCTTGTTGAAGCGGGGCTTGTCGATCTTGATGCGCCGCTAGCGCAATATGTTCACGGCCTGCCCGATACCTGGCAGGAGGTAACAGTTCGCCAAGCCATGTCGCACAGTTCTGGACTGCCGGAATACTATAATTGGCCACAGAAGACGCCTGAAACCGCCGCAGAAGCGCTTGAAGTCGCGTTTGCTGCGCCGATGGAGTTCGAACGCGGAACCAAGACGAAGTATAATCAAACGAACTATTTGCTGCTGAAACAAGTGATTGAGCATGTGACCGGAAATACGCTTGAAGACGAAGTTCAGGCCCGCATGATACAAGCCCACGGATTAGCGCAAACCCAGTACGCGGGTGAGTTTGAAGTCGTTCATCGGCGCGCCGTGATGTATCGCTCTTCCAAGACCGGGATCAAACACAACATTTTTATCGATCAACCAGATTACATGTTTGCGAGCACGGGGTTGAACAGCCCCGCGCGTGATCTGGCGATATGGTTTGAGAAACTTCTTGATCACCAGCTGATCTCAGAAGCCTCACTGAAGGCCATGTGGACCCCGATGCAGTTGACTGATGGCAGCACCGCAAATTTTGCGAATGGCTGGGAGTATTCAGATTATAAGGGCATGATCGCCTTCGGCCATGGCGGGGGAAACCGCGCCGATGTCAGACATTTCACGAAAGACGGTCAAAGCGTTACCGTAATCTACCTCAGCAATGGTAGCGAACGCGAGTTTTGGCCCGGCAATGTGTCTTGGGCGCTGGCTGATATCGTATTCGCTGCAAGGGGCAATGATTGAGCAATCCCCTTGGGCAAAACCGCCTACACTAACTCATAGTCCTCGATCTTAACCTCTGCGACGGCTTTGGCGTAGTCGGCGGTGTTGTGGGACCAGTTTTGGGTGATTTTGCCCTGCGCGTTCTTGTACCAGCTATTGCAGGCGGGATCGGCCCAGACGGTGCCAGCGAGATCTGCTTGTAGCTGGGCATTGAACCGATCTTGGGCGGCGCGCGTTGGGGTCATCGCCTTTGCGCCCGCTTTATCCAATCCGTCAAAAGCTTTGATCATATATTCGACCTGCCGTTCGATCATAAAGGTGATGGCGTTATGGCCGAGATTTGTATTCGGACCGTAGAGAACAAACAGGTTGGGGAAGTCCGTCACGGTGATACCCAGATAGGCCTCTGGCGAGTCGGCCCAGACTTGATTTAAGTGAGTATCATTGCGCCCGACGACATCGACCGACCAACGCCAACCGGTTGTTTCAAACCCGGTCGCAAAGGCGATAACGTCAAGGGCGACGAGTTTATCGTTCGCCAGACGGATGCCGCCCGCTTCGATGGCTTTAATACCTGTGGTTTCCAGATCGGTATTGTCTCGCATAAGCGCCGGGAAATAGTCATCGGAGATTAGAATGCGGCGGCAGCCAATCGGATAGTCTGGCGTTAGTTTCTCACGCAAATCGGCGTCAGGGACTTGAGCGGCCATATGGTTAGTCGCGATGCGGTGATAGGCGGCGCGGCCTTCGGGTGTCCATTTGAAGACCTGCCAGAAATACGTGTCGGCCTGTTCGTATATGATTTCGCGGTTCATGGCGCCGAGTTTGACCGCCAGTTCTGGACTGGTCATGAGAAGCACGCCTTCTTCGGCGCTCATCGCCACATCGCGGCGCGGTACGACCCAATTAGGACTGCGCTGGAAGACAGTTAAGTGATCAGCAACCTCTGCGACCTCTGGGATGATCTGGACTGCGCTGGCGGCAGAGCCGATGACGCCGACTTTTTTACCTTCAAGAGAGACCGTGTGATCCCACGCCGCAGAGTGGAGGACTTCGCCTTCAAAACTGTCTTTACCCTCAATCGCGGGCCAGTTGGGGCGGTTGAGTTGACCAAGGGCGCCGACAAGCGCGTCCCCGGTTTTTGTTCTGCCGCTTGCCGTGGTTACGCACCACGTCTTGGTCACTTCATCCCACTCAGCAGAGACGGCTTCATCGCCCAAGTGGATTTTTGAGCGGAGCTGATAGCGATCAGTAATCTCTTCAGCATAGGCTTGGATTTCAGCGCCTTGGGGATAGGCGCGGGACCAATTCACACTCTGTGCGAAACTGAATTGGTAAAGCGCGACCGGTACATCACACGCGACACCGGGATAGGTGTTTTGCGCCCAAGTTCCGCCAACACGGTCCATCTTTTCAATAATTGTGAACGTGTGCCCGGCTTCTTGCAGCTTAATCGCTGCGCAAAGGCCGCCCAGTCCTGCGCCGATAATGACAACATTTTTGCCAGCCATGATGCTTTTCCTCCGGTCATTTTCTTTTGACCGCAGGATGCCGCATCATGGCTTCAAGGCAAGTGTGCCGCGAGGATAATCTTTAGATTACTGGAACTGCCAGTAAACGCGGACGCCGATATTATCGAGGCCCTGATTACGTCCATTACCAAGGATTTGCCCGTGCGACAGGTGATCATACTGAAGCTGCAGGCCCCAATTTTCGCCCATCTGACGGTTTAGAGCCAAGCTTGTCCGGAAGAGATCGTCAGATCCGAACAAGACGTTCTCTTCACCAAAACGATCGCTTTCTGGTGTGCCTTGAATGAATGGGTTTGAATTGTTGCCATCATGGATGACGTAACCAATGCCTGGCTCAAACGACCATTTTTCCGCAAAATCGAAATTCCAAAGGAAACCGACGCCGCCATAGCTCGTATTGCCTGCTGTGTTCACTGAAACTGTCGCGTAAGGGCGCGGAGACAGAAGAATGCTCATAAAGTCAGGCGACTTAAAGACAATCTCGCCGGTCACGTTCGGACCGTCTTCTTTGTCAGCATTATCACAATCAAGCACGCAGATATTGTGCTGAGCGACGCCCAAGCGAACTTCTTCAACAAGTTGAGCTGATGCTGGAAGCGCGGCACCTAGGCCAAGCGCCAAAGCGCAAACAGATAGACGGTATTTCATAACTAACCCCATAATTTTGTGGCTCTCTGAACCACGCTTATATTTATATTACAACCGAAAACAAAGCCATCACGCCTTAGGCGCTAGCTTGTTCTCTGGCTGGATGGGCAGGATAGACGCCCAATATTTTTAGCGATGAGGAGAAGAACCCAAGCTCTTCAAGCGCCAATTGTACGGAGCGTTGATCAGGATGACCTTCGATCTCTGCATAGAATTGTGAAGCGTTGAACGAGCCCTCAAGCTGGTAGCTTTCAAGCTTCGTCATGTTGACGCCATTGGTCGCAAAACCGCCAAGCGCTTTGTATAGCGCAGATGGGATGTTTCGGACTTGGAAGAGGAAAGCCGTCACAGACTGTCGATTATCAGGCAGGTCATCCAATGGTTGAGGCGCCATGATGACAAAACGCGTTGTATTATGCTTTGCGTCTTCGATATCCCACGCCAAAATCTCAAGACCGTATTCATGGGCGGCAAGGGCTGGTGCGATTGCAGCGGCGCTTGGATCTGCGCGCTCAGAAACAATGCGCGCGGCACCAGCCGTATCGGCCGCTGTGACAGCCACGATTTTGCGCTCTCTTAGGTATTGCCGGCACTGCCCAAGCGCCATGACATGCGAATAGGCGCGTTTAATATCTTCGATTTTGCTGCCTTTAAGGCCCATCAGCTGGAACTTGATGCGCATGAAATGCTCACCAATCATATGCAGGCTGGTCGATGGTAGAAGGTGGTGAATATCGCCAACACGGCCAGCGATCGTGTTTTCAACCGGGATCATGGCGAGCTGAGCTTCGCCGCTTTCAACCATCGCGATGACGTCTTCAAAAGTCCGGCAAGGGATGGCTTCATACTGAGGATATACTTCACGGCATGCGATATGGGAGTTTGAGCCGCGCTCGCCCTGATAAGCGATTTTTCCGGTCGTCTGTGTCATCGTATTAAGCCCTTAATCCTGCATATACTAAGCGAGCTGCTTCTAAGTCAGCAGGCGTATCAACCCCATTTGGGGGCGCACCGGTTAAGACACTGCAACCAAACTGCATTCCAATTTCCAAAGCCCGCAACTGTTCAAGGCTTTCGCGTTGCTCAAGAGCGCTAGGAGGCGCCGATACAAAGCGTTCAAGTGACGCGCGCCGATAGGCATAGACACCGACATGATGCCATAGCGGGCCATCACCTGTCGGGGCAGTTGCTCTGGTAAAGTAAAGCGCCCTACCCTCCGTCGCATCTGGTTTTAGAGCGAGCACGGCTTTTACAACATTCGGGTCATCGCGCTCTTCATCATGCGTGATGACCGAAGCGAGCGTGGCAATGTCGCAAGCCGGGTCATTCAACGGCCTCAAAACGGCGCTCAGCGCAGCCGGGTCAAGTGTTGGCATATCGCCTTGTAGATTAACCAGCACATCGAACGCGCCTGCAGGATCATACTTCTGCGCCGCCGCCCAAACACGGTCTGAGCCGGATGGCAGGTCAGGGTCGGTCATGACAGCCGCAAAGCCAGCTGCTTCCACGGCATCTATAATCTCTTGCTCAGCGGCTGCGACTAAGACAGGGCCGATATTTGCTGCTGCCGCACGCTCACACACGCGGACAATCATTGGCTTGCCGTCAATATCGGCGAGCGGTTTGCCGGGTAAGCGTGACGACGCCATGCGGGCGGGGATAATCACAAGAGGCTTCATATTAGGCAAATCCCTTTGCAATGCGGTTAAACAAGTGCGCCGTTTCGCCGCTGAAAAAGCCCCGCGCGCGTTTCGCCACATGTGTCTATATTGATTGACAACGCATAGCGTGTCAGAAGGCACGCGCAACATGACATTTCAGAGGAACGACCTGATGGGCGAGCTCGGATTAAATAAAATTTTTGGCGCACTTCTGGCGATTGCCCTCGTGGTTATGGGCCTAAGAGAAGTATCTACAATTGTTTTCGGCGGCGGGCATCATGGCTCTCACGAATACGCAACGGCCAAGGAATGGGCTGAGTCGAACTTCAAAGGCTACCGGGTCAACATCGCTGAAGTTGGCGGCGGCGGTACGATTATCGAAGAAATTTACGACCTAGGCCTACTCTTGCTTTCAGCCGATGCCGCTAAAGGTGAGCGTTCTTTCAAAGGAAAGTGCGCGTCATGCCACACGGTTGAAGCGGGCGGCGCAAACGGCACTGGTCCAAACCTCTACGATACAATGGGCGCGGCGAAGCAAAGTCATTCTGGGTTTAACTATTCTGGCGCGCTGGCAAATACAGAAGGCACTTGGACTTGGGAACGTATGGATGCCTGGTTGGAGAATCCGTCCAAGTATGCCCGCGGCACAAGCATGGCTTTTGCTGGAATGAAGCGTGATGACGAACGTGCAAACGTTTTGGCTTATCTTGCATCTTACAGCACGATCACCCCAGAGATGCCTGCACCGCTTCCGGCTATTATTGCTGAGGGCGACGCTGAAGAAGCTGCCGGTGATTTAGCAACGACAGATGAGACTGTCATTGAGGCAGACGAAGCTGGCACCGTTACTGATGCAATTGAAGCGGCGACGGACGCTGGTGAAGACGCGGTTGCAGCTGTAGAGAGCGCCATCGAAGACGTTCAAGCTGAAGGTTCAGACGCGATTGAAGCAGTTGTGGAAGCTGCTGAAGAAGCCGTTGAAAACGCTACTGACGAATAAGCCAGTCTGGCGTTACGCCTTTCAAATTTTGAATATCTATACGGCGAGCCCCCAAAGGTTCGCCGTATTGCTTTGCGATCCTGTCAATTGACGTGTGTAGAGGCTCTGCAGCGACACCCATATGATATCCATTAGCGTGGATTAGAATTTCCGCATCAAGCATGATGCCAACATGACCCTTCCAGAACACCAAATCATTGCGCCGGAGCGCGCCCGGTTCAAGCCAATTTGGAATGAAGTTACCGCTCCACGCGTCCTGCATGTTGCTGTCTCTGGGCAGTACAACACCGCAAGCGGCAAAGGCTTGTTGCATGAGGCCGGAACAATCAATTCCAAGGCTCTCGCGCCCACCCCAAAGGTAGGGGGTATGCATATATTGCAGGGCCACAGCGGCTGGATCGACCTCATATTCATCAATCAGGGCAAGTTGATCCTCAACCACCCAACCAATGCGCGCCACTTTAAGGAACCGGCCTTCGCGCTGACCTTCGCTAACCAGTTTGGCGCCGAGGGAAATTGGAAAGAAAGGCGGTGATTTGATTGAAGGCTCCGGGAAAGCATAGGCGCGCAAGGCCTTCAACCGGTGTGTCGGCTGTAGAACGGGCGCAGATAACGCTTCCATCAAGGCCCAACCGACATATCCGTCTGCATGGTTCTGGATCAGACCAAAATCACCATCCTCATGATGCAACGTAACGATCTCACCATGCAACGCTTGGCTAACCATTTCGGAATGCTGTTCAGGCGTTTTACGCATGGCAACAATTGCGGCGCTGACCTGCATAGCCAAACCTTGCCCGCCATCAGGCAGGTTCATGCGTGGGTCTGTTATCGGATCTAAAACTGTTGCTGTCATCGGAGCCTACTAGGCGACCGCGCGCCCAGCCTGTACTTGTTGTTCGCCGCTAAGTTCACCGGCCTCTGAGGCTAGAATAAGACCGCCAAAGCTGCGAAGCCAAGTCATACCTTCAACTGTGCGTTCGATATGCACACTGCGCAGGTCATTCTCGTCCGGGATGCGTTTGATGAAATGGTTCTTTTCAAGCACATCAAGTGCCCGTGTCACGGCTGGCTTTGCGATGTTCAAATGAGCAGAGAGACCACGAACTGTGTGCGGACCCGGAACAAGCGCGACCGTCATAAGCACCGCCTGCTGGCGTGCCGTCATGTCGGATTCGTCGCTGCGGACATAGGCCGTTAGCGCCATCCGCCATAGGTCTAATGCTTGCCGCTGTGTCATTGCCATGTCGCTTACCTCTACTTGAGCCTAATCTCAGTTCGTAAGCGAATCAGAATCCGATTTGCGACTCGCGTAAAGAGTCGAGTCTATATTTTAGGTGTGGATAGATTCATTTAGGCTCGGCAGCCCAAACATTGCGAGCTGAAGACTAGCCGCAATCCGTTCGGCGCGCTGCATAAAATATGGAATCGCATCTTCAGAGGGCGCGATATCTTCGAGCGTTTTATAAAATAGGCCGAGCCAGATTTGAAAATCGGCTTTTTCAATACCTTCGAGCTTCATATGCGTTGGTACGGGCTTGCCACTATACTGACCCGTGCTGAGCGCAACAGATGACCAGAAGGCCTTCATCACTGGCATATGCGCATCCCAATCATGGATCGCATCATCAAAGATCGGGCCGAGGCGCTCGTCGCGGCGGATGCGGGTGTAGAAACTATCGACGAGTGTTGAGATGAAAGCCTCATCTATGCCCATCGCTGCGGCGTTCGCCTGTATCTCGGTGCGCCGCTCTTCTGCGCTTCTTACTCTATACGTCATAGGGCCTAATTGGTGAGGCCAAGCGCAAGGCGCAATGAGGCATAATCTCTTAGAGGGTATCTAAAGCAGGCGGCGTACGAGCTGTTTTGGTTCGGAGCGTATGCTTGGTCGCGCGGCCCGTTACCCGCTTGCGCCACATACGAAAGCTGGAAGGCTTCATTTCGCGGCGCATGATCGCAATGACCTCTTTCTCTTTGAGGCCCGTTTGGGTTTCGATCGCATCGAATGAGGTTTCATCATCCCACGCCATTTCAATAATAGCGCTGGTATCTGGATCAATTTGGTCTGTCATGGGGAGAGAGTTAGACCTCTCCCCAAAACTTTCGAGATTAGAAACTCAGCACTTTGGCATAACGCACATGCGGCAAGCCTTTGAGCTGTTTCATCATCGTGTCGGATGGCTCGCTGTCGATGCCAATAAGAGCGATCGCTTCACCGCCAGCATCTGTTCGGCCAAGGTGGAAGGTTGCGATATTGATGTCTTCGCCGCCCAAGAGAGCGCCAAGCGCGCCAATAAAGCCCGGCTTATCAAGGTTGTTAACATAGAGCAGTTTGGAGGCGAAATCGCCCTCTAGCGCCATGCCTTTAATCTCAACAATTCGCGGTTGCCCAGCGATCATTGTGCCCGCTAGCGAGCGCCAACCCGCGTCGCTATCATTCTCAGTGCGTTTCACCTTGACCTTGATGCGGATCAAGCTGTCATAGACCGGGCTGTCATCGGTTTTAGTCTCTGACAGCTTTACGCCGCTTTCAGCCAGAATAGCTGGTGCAGACACCATATTCACGTCACCGCGAGACGCACGCAGAAGGCCTGCAAGCGCCGCAGCTGTGAGTGGTTTACGGTTAAGGTCTGCGACCTCACCCTCATATTCCAGAACGACTTCTTCAAAGCCATAATCACTGATCTGACCCGCGAAGAGGCCGAGCTTTTCAGCCAATGCAGCAAACGGCTTAAGGCGCGGCGCTTCGTCAGCCGTGATAGAAGGCATGTTGAGCGCATTGGTGACCGCGCCAGTTAGCAGATAGTCGCTCATCTGCTCTGCAACTTGTAAGGCGACGTTTTCTTGAGCTTCACTTGTTGCCGCACCGAGATGCGGGGTCGCGATGAAGTTTGGCGCGCCGAATAGGACGTTTTCTTTGGCTGGTTCAGATGCGAACACATCGAAGGCCGCAGCGCCGATATGGCCGGACTTGAGGCCCGCAGCGACAGCGTCTTCATCGACCAAACCGCCGCGGGCGCAGTTCACAAGGATGACGCCCTTCTTGGTTTTGGCGAGCGCCTCTTTGCTCAAGATGTTGCGCGTCTGGTCAGTAAGCGGCGTATGCAGCGTAATGACATCAGCGCGGGCCAGCATGGCGTCGAGGTTTTCTGCTTTCTCTACGCCAATTTCCAACGCGCGCTCTTCGGTTAGGAAGGGATCAAACGCGAGGACTTTCATGGTCAGGCCTTTGGCGCGCTCGGCAACGCGGGCACCAATATTGCCGCAGCCGATTAGGCCAAGGGTTTTGTAAGACAGTTCAGTGCCCATGAAGGCTTTTTTCGGCCACTCACCAGCTTGCGTGCCGGCATTTGCCGCTGGGATTTGGCGCGCCGCCGAAAACATCATTGCGATGGCGTGTTCAGCAGTTGTGACCGCGTTACCGAACGGCGTGTTCATGACGACGACGCCCTTCGCGGTGGCAGCTTTGATATCGATATTATCGACACCGATACCCGCACGGCCAATGACCTTTAGGTTGCTCGCCGCGGCGATAACCTCTGCATTTGGCTTACACGCAGAACGCACGACAAGACCGTCATATTGCGGAATTTCAGCGATTAGCTCTTCAGTGTTTAGGCCGACTTTGATTTCAGTTTCGATGCCGCGCGCTTTGAAAATATCGACAGCGGCGGGGGAGAGCGTGTCTCCGATAAGGACTTTAGGCATAATTTACTCCGAATGCCCCGGACTGAATCCGGGGTCTGGTCATAAACATTTGTGGTGTGAGTGAGAGGTCCCGGGTCAGGCCCGGGAGCTTCGGCTGAGCCCTTAAAGGACCGCAAGCTCTTCAGCGAAGGCCCAGTCGAGCCAAGGCGTTAGCTTCGCAACGTCATCAGGCTCAACCGTCGCACCGCACCAAATGCGAAGCCCCGGAGGCGCCTTCGCATAAGCGGCAGCGTCGTAGCAGGCGTCCTCAGCTTCAAGCCGCTTCATCATACGTTTGACGAAATCGCGCTGGGCAGCCTCATCAAGTTTCGCAATGGTTGGCTCAACGATGCGGAAAGTGACACCTGTGTTGGAACGTACGTCCTCATCCGGGCAAAGGAATTCAACCCAATCGGTTTCTTTTTCCCACTTGGTCAGGATTTCGAGCGAACGATCAGAGCGCGCTTTTAGACCTTCATAACCGCCGCAAGTTTCAGACGCCCAATCGAGCGCTTTGAGATAATCCTCAACCGCCAGCATAGATGGCGTATTGATCGTCGCGCCTTCAAATAGCGCCTCATTAAGCTTGCCGCCTTTGGTCATGCGGAAGAGTTTTGGCAGCGGACGTGCCGGCTTATAGCTTTCAAGGCGGCGGACGGCGTTTGGGCTGAGGATAAGCATGCCGTGGGCCGCTTCACCGCCGAGCACTTTCTGCCAGCTATAGGTGATGACATCGAGCTTTTCCCACTCAATATCCTGCGCGAATACAGCCGAGGTCGCGTCGCAAATCACAACACGGTCAGGGTTTGGTTTAATCCAGTCAGCATTCAGCACGCGCACGCCAGAAGTCGTACCGTTCCAAGTAAAAACAATGTCTGCGTCATCGCGGGCTTTTTCAAACTCTGGCAAAATACCATAGTCGCCCGTGTGAATGTTACAGTCAGGAAGCTGAAGCTCGTTCACCGCATCTGTGACCCAGTCTTTCCCGAAGCTTTCCCACGCAAAGATATCGGTCGCGCGTTGGCCTAGCATGGACCACATGCACATCTCAACCGCGCCGGTATCAGATGCAGGGACAATGGCAACGCGGTAGCCTTCAGGCAGGCCGAGAATGTCTTTGGTGCGCTCAATCGCCTGTTTCAGCTTGCCTTTGGCGTGAGCTGAACGGTGAGAGCGGCCAAAAGCCGTTGTTTCGAGTTGTTCTAGGGAAAAGCCCGGACGCTTTGCAGTCGGTCCTGAGCTAAAATGCGGGCACGCAGGGCGTGCGCCGGGTTTGGCGAGATCAGTCATCTGTTTGTACTCCTATCCTTACAGATAGGCTGACCCCCGTTGGGGAGGGCTGGCCCGCCGCCGCTATGACACACTTGGCAAGCGGGCGCAAAACATGTTTCTGCAACTAACGCACTTGTTACAATGATGAGCTAAATATGACGCCATTAATCGTTGATAATATCATTCCTGAGGCTGAACAGGCCCGCATTGAGCAGGCATTGTTTGGGTTTGATATGCCGTGGACATTGTATGCAAATACAAATGCGGCTGACCTAAAAACCAAGCCGGGTGATGCACCTCAGTTCGTGCATGGGTTTATTCAGGACGGGGGCGTGCTCAGCGGGCACGCAGCAATTCCGACCTCAATTGTAGAGGGTGCAGGCCTTCCGGCGGCGTCAATCCTGCGCGCGAAGGCGAATATTTTAATGCGGGAGCCTGAGGAATTGGTGCATCCCCGCCATATCGACGAACCGAACCCGCATCTAGTCATGATCTATTATGTGAATGATGCCGACGGCGACACCTGCCTGTTCAAAGGAAAAGAGATCGTCCAACGCATTGCCCCAAAACGCGGGCGCGCGGTCTTTTTTAATGGTGCAACATTTCATGCATCATCCTCGCCCCTAAAGGCGAGGTTTCGCTGTGTTGTGAACTTGAATTTGGCGCCAGATGTCTCGCTAGACGCGCTTCAACGCTAAGCCGCGACGCGGGCTGTTATGGTTGCGCCCGGCATTTGCTCCAAAAAGAAGTCATGGAAGCTTTCAGCGCGCTGGATGAAGCGGTTGAAGGGTAGTTTCGCTTTGAAAACCGCTTGTGGCGCAACGTTCGCCCCGCAATTCATCGCTGTGATGACGGCTTGATCGCGCTCAGGCTGAGCTGAGCAAATGGCGATTCGGTGTTTGCCCATGTTCGCGACGCGCGCGATGGTCATGTCACCGTCAAAACTGTCAGGAAGCGTGAGATCGAGCACAACAAGATCGAAACGCTCTAGTCGGAGGCGGCGTTCGGCCTCCATCAAGGTCGATGCCATTACCAGATCAACTGGCACCCTTGCCCGCGCCGCTTTGTCAGCAGCGACCAGCAATAATTCACGTACCGGCTCATGATCTTCGACCCAGAGAACTTTCATCAAATATACCCTTACTACTCTACTATGTTTCCCTGGCGCTTCTCGCCGTGCCCTCTTCTGAACACACTTTGCCACCGACAGATTACAAGATGGTAAAGCAGAAATGACCAAAGTGTTGACAATGCTACAGATCGCGAGGCGCTGAAGCTGGCTATCGCCTTGCCGCAATGAAGTGTGATAGGATTGCAACAAGGGCCCTAGAAGCCAATGGAGACGGGGAAATATGACCGAAAACACGCTGCCCGCGAGCACACCTAAATCGGCCTTTTTGGTCGATATTGAGGGCAGCACTGAACATATTGTCGATCGACTGATAAAAGAAAGATGTCCGTCTTTTGTTGAACATTGGTCATGGCCCGTGACGCGTCCGATCCTCTATTCACTGCTTGGATACAACAAAGCGCGGCGCACGACCGATCATATGGAGACCCTCAACGGGACCGAGAGCTTCGATTATCTGTCTAAAGAGCTCGCGGTTGAACTGACACTCAAACAAGTTGAACGGATGCCAAAAACCGGACGCTTGGTCGTAGCGGCCAATCATCCAACGGGATTAGCCGATGGTGTTGCGGTTTGGGATGCCCTGCGCCGCGTTCGCGAGGACATTGTTTTCTTTGCCAATGCAGATGCTTTGCGGGTCAATCCGGGCTTCACGGACGCTTTGATCCCGGTTGAGTGGGTGTTGGATAAGCGCTCACCTGCGAAAACACGTGAAACGCTCCGCATGGCAAAAGAGGCGTTTGCCAATGAAAAGTGCGTTGTAATCTTTCCATCCGGCAAACTGGCGAAAAAAGTTGACGGCGTTCTGACCGAGCAAGACTGGATGCCAACCGTCGTAAGTCTTGCGCGGAAGCATAAAGCCCCGGTTCAGCCGCTAAATGTTCAAGCAACGAATTCATGGCTCTATTATTTCTTCTCTAAGGTGAATGGTGAGCTTCGTGACATCACCCTTTTCCATGAGTTGTTGAACAAGAAGAATAGCCCTTTTGAAATGATCTTCGGGCCGCTGATTTCGCCTGAGACATTCGAGGGCGACGCTAATACGCATACTCTCGCATTGCGCGAATACGTGTCATCACATCTCGCCGCTGACGAGAATGCTGATTTCGCTACCGCTAAAAAACAGTAGTGAAAACAGCGCAAAACCTGCGCGTTCCGACGCTGTTCATGTTACATTTCGGATAGACTGGCCTTTCCACCAACAAAGGGGAAAAGGTTTGATGGAAAATATCTTCAATAATTTATCGGCGCAGGCCCAGTCATTTGGACCCAAGCTGATCACAGCAGCAATCATTTTGCTTGTTGCTTTCATTATCGCAAAACTAGTCTCTTGGGCGCTGCGCAGCGGTGTTGATAAGATTGGTATTGAAAAGCTTGAGGCGGGCGAGAAACCGCAACTTGGTAAAAGTCTTGGCATGGCTGGTTTCTGGATCACGTTGCTAATTGGTCTTGTTGCCGCGCTGGACAAGCTTGGCATGGATCAAGTGACTGCGCCGCTGCGCACGCTGCTTGATCAGATCATGGCCTTCTTGCCAAACGTCATAGGTGCAGCCGTCATCATGGCGATCTTTACGGTTGTTGCGATTGTCGTGCGCAAAACAACGAAGTCTGTTCTGACATTTGCAGATGGTGCGCCAGCTCAGCTTGGTCTGACAGCATCGCCAATGAATATTTCGGGCGTCACAAGTATCGTTCTTTTCGCGCTTCTGATCCTTACGGGTCTGGGCGTTTCATTGGATACGCTACAAATGGATGCGATTTCTGGCCCCGTTGGCGGCCTGATCGATAGTATTCTTGGTGCAGTTCCTAACATCATTGTGGCCTTGATCGTTCTTGGCCTCTTCCTATTCATTGGGAAATTCGTCACCGACCTTATTCGTAAGACCCTGCCGAACACAGGCTTGAACAAGGCAGTTGCCGAGCTTGGTCTGCTGAAAGGCGCCGATGGAGGCATGACGGCGACATCTGTGATCGCCAACCTGTCTATGTTCTTCATCGTTTTGATCGGCCTTGTTCAGGCAATTGATCTTTTAAAATTCGACATGCTGTCTCAGTATATGGACGTGATCCTTGGCATGGCATCGCAAATTGCCTTTGGTGCGGTGATCATCGCAGCAGGTGCGTTCCTAGCGAACTTGGTCTCAAACGCTATTGCTTCTTCTGGTAGCGGCGCAACAGACACAGCGGCGGCCATTGTAAAATGGGTGATTATCGGTCTTGCGCTTATCATGGGCATCTCACGCATGGGTCTTGACCCAACAGGCGGTGAGTTCGTTCTAGATGTTGCCAAATTGCTCGCCATGGGCGCGGCGGTTGGCGTTGCTGGCGCGATTGCTATCGGCTTTGGCTGGGGCGGACGCGAATGGTTCGGCAAACAGCTTGAGAGCTGGAAGTCGTTTAAATAGCATACGCTAAAGACGAAAAGAAAAGGCCGCTCCTGATGGAGCGGCCTTTTTTACATCTTGTATGTAGAGAGCTGATTTAAGCTTTCTGCGCTGCCGCGCTGAGTGAGCCGTGGCAGTGTTTGTACTTCTTACCAGAGCCACATGGGCACGGCGCATTGCGAGGCGTGTTCGCCCAGGTGTCTTCAGCTTGCGCGGCCATGGAATGCGGGGCCTGTTCAGCGACATTCTGAGGCGTATTATCGCGTTCATTAATGCCCGTGTCAGGATCAAGGCTTGTCTCAAAAAATTGCTGCGCAGGACGCGGAGCAGGTTCAGGAGGCGCCTCTTGTAGTTGCACATTCATCAACCATTGCGTCACTTCAAGACGCATCTCTGACAGCATGTCGTAGAAGAGTTTGAAGGCTTCTTCTTTAAACTCGTTCAAAGGATCGCGCTGGCCGTACGAGCGCAGGTGGATCACTGAACGCAGCTGGTCGATTTGCTGAAGGTGGTGACGCCATTTGCCATCCAAGACCTGCAGCAAGATTTGCTTTTCGATCTGGCGGAACTGACCGTCCGCCGCCATAGAGACCTTGGTATTGTAAGCGGTCGCTGCGGCTTCGATAACGCGCTCTGCGATCTCAGCGTTTGCGACGCCTTCTTCACCAGCCCAATCAGCGATTGGTAGCTCCAAGCCAAGCATTTCAACACAGCGGGCGCGTAATCCTTCAACGTCCCACAGCTCAGCATGCGCTTTTTCGGGCATATGTTGCGCAACCATGCCTTCGATCATCTGCTCGCGCATATCCTCAATCTCATCGAGGACGCTTTCGGCGTGCATGAAGTCGATACGCTGCTCAAAGATCACTTTGCGCTGGTCATTGATGACGTCATCATATTTCAGGACGTTTTTACGAATATCGAAGTTTCGCGCTTCGATTTTCTTTTGAGATGTCTCAATCGCCTTGTTCATCCAAGGGTGAGTGATGCCCTCATCCTCTTTAATACCAAGGCCTTTCATGATCGAATTCAGACGCTCTGCTGCAAACACGCGCATGAGGTCATCTTCGACAGAGATAAAGAATTTCGAGCGACCCGGATCACCCTGACGACCGGTACGGCCGCGCAGCTGGTTATCGATCCGGCGGCTTTCGTGGCGCTCTGTGCCCAGAACATAGAGACCGCCCGCATCAAGGGCTTTTTTCTTAGCAACCTCAACTTCGGCTTTGACCTGGCTTTCGATGAGGCTGACTTCGCCTTCAGTCGGTTCAACACCTTTTTTAGCGACATGCGCCTCGATTGCCTTCTCAATAAGCATTTCGAGGTTGCCGCCGAGCTGAATATCAGTACCGCGACCCGCCATGTTCGTCGCCACTGTAATCGCGCCGGGGACGCCCGCATTGGCGACAATCTCAGCCTCTTGAGCGTGGTGACGCGCATTCAGAACGCGGTGCGGGATTTTCGCCGCAGTCAAATAGGTTGAAACAACTTCAGATTTTTCAATCGAAGCTGTACCTAGAAGCACAGGCTGCCCTTTGGCGCGAGCTTCGCGAACCTCTTCAACGATCTCTTTAAGCTTTGCAGACTGAAGGCGATAAACAACATCGTCATCATCAATCCGCTGGATCGGCTTGTTGGTTGGCAGTTCAAACGTACCGAGGCTGTAAATGTCACCGAACTCTGCCGCTTCGGTCATGGCGGTACCCGTCATGCCGCCCAGTTTTTCGTACAGACGGAAATAATTCTGGAATGTGATCGAGGCCAGTGTCTGGTTTTCTGGCTTAATGTCGACGTCTTCCTTGGCTTCGATCGCTTGGTGCAAACCTTCAGAGAGACGGCGACCATCCATCATACGGCCCGTAAACTCGTCGATCAGCATGACTTCGCCATCTTTCACCACATAGTCTTTATCGCGGTGGAAAAGTTTGTGCGCTTTCAGCGCTTGGTTAGCGTGATGCACGATTGTGACGTTTGCAGGTTCCCAGAGAGAGCCCTCTAGAATGCCTTCGGAAGCCAGAAGGTCTTCCATTTTCTCTAGGCCTTCTTCGGTGAAGACAACCGACTTCATCTTTTCGTCAAGGTCTACATCTTCATCGCTTAGCATCGGGATGACGCGGTCGACTGTGCGGTAAAGCTCCGAACGGTCATCTGTTGGGCCTGAAATGATGAGCGGTGTACGGGCTTCATCGATCAGGATGGAGTCAACTTCATCAACAATCGCAAAAGAATGTGACCGCTGAACCATCTGATCCAGCGAGTATTTCATATTATCGCGCAGATAGTCGAACCCATACTCATTGTTCGTGCCATACGTGATGTCAGCTTGATAAGCCGCGCGGCGCTCTGCATCGTCAATGCCTTGCTTGATGACACCCGTCGACATGCCGAGGAAGCCGTAAAGCTTGCCCATCCATGCCGCGTCACGTGCCGCAAGATAATCGTTCACGGTAACAACGTGCACGCCCTTACCCAAGAGCGCGTTCAAGTAGACCGGCAGTGTCGCCACGAGGGTTTTACCCTCACCGGTGCGCATTTCGGCAATGGCACCATTGTGGAGGACCATGCCGCCGAGAAGTTGCACGTCGAAATGGCGCATGCCTAGCGAGCGTTTTGCGCCCTCGCGGACAACGGCAAAGGCTTCGTCCAGAATATCGTCTAGGGTCGCGCCATCAGCGAGGCGCTTCTTAAATTCCACTGTTTTCGCGCGAAGGGCGTCATCAGAGAGCGCCTCAATCATCGGTTCAAGAGTGTTTATTTTCTGAACGCGGCGCCGCAGGGGCTTTAACTGACGGTCATTGACGGAGCCAAAAATCTTTTGCGCAAAGGACAGCATTTGAGGGTACACCACTCACTTATTTTAAAGTCGAACGCCCCAGTAACCATAAAAGGCTTTCCAAGGTGTGCACATCAGCAAAGACATGCAGACAACAACTAGCCTCTCGACCAGAACTCCAAGCGGACTTAAGAACGCCGCAATACAGTGTCAATTAGCAGTGTGCCTCAGAGGACCCTTTCAGATGCAGTTTAAAAACCGCTCCCTTGGATTAATTCTAGCGTTCGGCATCAGCTTTGGCGGACTAGCAGCTTGTGACAATCAGACCAGCACGCTGTCTAGCGCGCGGCAAGTTGATGCTGCGACAGCGGCTCTGGTCAACGGTGAGCCCATATATATTAGCGATGTTGAGCTTGAAGCCGTGGCGCAAGGACTGATCAATCCAGGCGATGCTTTCGGGACGAGCCATCCCGATTTCCAGGGCGTCTTGGAACAGCTGGTCGACCAGAGATTGCTGGCGCAAGAAGCAGTCCGCAGAGGCTTGGATCAGGACTCTGCCGCGCGCCGCCGCCTCGAAGCAGGACGCGAGCGACTGCTGGGCAACATTCTTGTAGAGAGCCTTGTTGCAAACGAAGTGAATGAATCAGCGATCGACGAAATGTACGATGCGCAGGTCAAACTGCAGCAATTAGACGATGAAGTAAGACTGCGCCATATCCTCGTGGAGACCAAGGAGCAAATCGACGCCATTCTCAAAGAGGTGAATGGCGGCCGCGACTTCACCGAAGCTGCGTTTGAGTATTCTGATGATATTCGCACACGGATTGATGGGGGTGATTTTGGCTGGGTTGGTCCAAATGAAATGCCTGAACCTTTTCCATCGGTGATTGGCAATACCGAAACTGGATCAGTATCCGAACCGTTTGAAACGGATCGTGGCTGGCACATTTTGCGCGTTGATGAGCGCCGGACCAAACCGCCAAAAACCAAAGAAGAAATGCGTCCTGAAATAGTAACCTTCCTGACTTTCACGCAGATCAGTGATGTTTTGCGCGACTTGAGGACAACGGCTGATATTCGCCAGCGTGAACCGGTGACGCGGCCACCTGAAGCAGTTGATGAGACATCGGCAGACACACCAGTTGAGACTGAATCAGAATGAACTTGAAGTCTTCGCCTTTTGCGCCGGAAAGATTTCCTGATCTGCCAAACATTGCCGGCGTGCGCGCGGCCACAGCGTCACGCGGGTTTTATGCAGGGCGCGGGCTGGAGCGTGACGACGTGTTCCTATTCGCGTTCGACGAAGGCACGACGTGTGCAGGTGTTTTCACGATGTCTGCGACGGCTTCCGCTGACGTTCGCTGGTGCCGTGAGGCATTGGATGCTGGGAACGGGTATGCGCGTGGACTAGTTGCGAATGCAGGAAACTCAAATGCCTTTACGGGGGCGAAGGGCGTTCTAAAAAATGATGCCACGCTAGCCGCGATGGTCAAAGCGCTGGGGGCAAAGAAGGAAGAGTGCTTTCTAGCCGCGACGGGCGTGATTGGCGAACCTCTACCCGATCCAAACTATGTCGGCAGTGCGGTATCCGGCATGGCCAGCAACTTATCAGCGCCTGATTGGCACGCTTGCGCCAAAGCGTTCATGACGACCGATACGTTCCCGAAGGGCGCAGCGTCTAGCTGCACGATTGATGGCAAACAGATTAGTTTGTCAGGGCTAGCCAAAGGGTCGGGCATGATTGCGCCAAATATGGCGACGATGCTGTCTTATGTCTTCACGGATATGGCGATTGCGCCTGATATTCTGGACCAAGTCTTGCGCCAGTCCTGCAATGCCAGCTTTAATTCGATTTCAGTGGATAGCGACACATCGACATCTGATACGCTGATGGTATTTGCGACCGGGGCGTCCGGCATTGCACCCGTTACCAATATTGATGACCCGCGCCTTGAACCCTTCCGTGTGGCCTTACATGAGATCTGCCTCGAACTCGCGCTTCAAGTCGTCAAAGATGGTGAAGGCGCGACCAAGTTCGTCACAATTCACCTTGACGGGGCTGAAACGGACGCGTCAGCCCGCATCATGGCGGCTGATATTGCGAATAGTCCGCTGGTTAAAACGGCGCTGGCTGCGAATGACGCAAACTGGGGACGCGTGGTTATGGCTGTCGGAAAATCAGGGGAACCGATTGATTTGAACCAGTTAAGTATCTGGTTTGGCGACGTGCAAGTTGCCGAAGCTGGCGGGCGCTCGGATTCATATGATGAAACCTTGGCCAGTGCAGAATGCGAAAAAGCGGAAATCACGATCCGCATTCGGGTTGGGTCAGGCTCCGGACGTTCGACAATTTACACTTGCGACCTAACCCACGCCTATGTCGACATTAATGGAGCTTATCGCACGTGAAAATTGTCTATGTCGTTGCTGCCGCGCTGATTAACAAGGACGGATTAATCATGCTGGCTCAGCGCCCTGAGGGTAAATCCATGGCTGGACTATGGGAATTTCCGGGTGGGAAAATCGAAGAGAATGAGACGCCTGAACAAGCGCTCGCACGTGAACTCGAAGAAGAATTGCGCATCCAAGTCGACCCTACGGCCTTGGAACCAATTACATTTGCCAGTCATTCTTACGAAGATTTTCACCTTTTGATGCCACTTTATGCTCTGAAAACATGGCAAGGCTCACCAGAACCTGCCGAAGGACAAACGCTAGACTGGGTCGCGCCGCAAGATTTGCGTCGCTATCCGGCCCCTGCTGCGGACGTCCCTCTGTTTGATTTTCTGGTGCAGTATTACGAGGGCATGGGCAATGCGGAAGTTGTGGGTACATCTTAAGCGATTTCAGTTCGATCGCAAAGGCGCGACCGCAATTGAGTACGGCTTGATTATGGCCCTGATGACGTTGGCCCTTATCGGCGCACTCGCTTCGACCGGCAAAAGCACCGGCGAAAAATGGGACAATGTTGCTGAAAAAGTCGGCACCAGCATGGAAGACGCCGGTACTTAAGCAAGGTCTCGACTTGACCAAAGCTTCGGATTAGCCACCCTCCTTGATCTCAGGAGGATGCCATGTCCGAACCCGTTCCATTTAAGATTGATATCTCACAGACAAGGCTTGAGAGCCTGCGTTCGCGCGTGAAGGCTTATAAGTGGTTCGATGCGCCTGCTGGCGTGAGCGATTGGCAGCTCGGCATGTCGACACCCGTTTTAAAAGACCTGCAAAAGTACTGGCTAGAGCGCTATGACTGGCGCGCCGAGGAAGCAAAACTAAACGAGTATCCGCAATATATCGCCGAGGTCGATGGCTTGGATATCCACTTCATCCACGTCATTGGTGAAGCAGAAGGTAAGCGGCCACTGTTGCTAACGCATGGCTGGCCCGGTTCTATATTTGAGTTTTATGATGCGATTGGCCCCCTCGCATTTCCGAGCCAATATGGCGGGAAATCTGAAGATGCGTTCGACCTGATCATACCATCCCTGCCGGGTTACGGGTTTTCTGGAAAGCCCAAATCCCCGCTTGGGCAGCGCGCGACGGCGAAGCTTTGGAATACGCTGATGCAGGATGTGCTGGGCTATGAAACTTATCTGGCCCAAGGCGGTGATTGGGGCGGGATGGTCACGTCTTGGCTCGGCTTTGATCACGGCGCGCATGACGGCAAAGGCGGTTGCGAAGCCATTCACCTAAACATGATTGGTCTTCGCCCGACCCCGGCAACGCCGCAGAATGATGCAGAATTGAAATGGCTACAGAACACGCAAGTTGGGATGCAGATGGAAGGCAGCTATTTCATGCAGCAAGCCACCAAGCCGCAAACGCTTGCTATGTCACTGATGGACAGTCCGATGGGGACTGCGGCTTGGATATTGGAGAAATTCCACGGCTGGTCAGACCTTGAGGGTGATGACCTCTACAGCGTTTATACGCGTGACCAATTGATCACCAATATCATGATCTATCTGATCAACGACGCGATCGCGACGTCGGTTTGGTACTATGCCGCCTTTATGGGCGAAGGTGGTGCGAGCCTACCAGAAGGTGAACGCTGTGAGACACCAACCGGGTTTGCGAACTTTCCGGGCGAGAAGCTATATGCACCCCCGCCGCGGAGCTGGTGTGATCGCGCTTATAATATCAATCATTGGTCAGATATGCCCAAGGGCGGGCATTTTGCCGCGATGGAAGTGCCGGAATTGTTCGTCTCAGACGTTCGAAAATGGGCGCGCAGCTTAGGCTAGGCCGACAGTTTTGAGCGCAGCTTGTTGGCGGGCGGCAAGTTTAACTTCGTCAAAGCCTTCAAGGCTTTCCTCAAACAATTGGTGATAATTCAGCTCTGCGCCAAGCCGCAAGTAAGCTGCGCCTAGGCCGATGGCAGCACGGTCCATGAAAACGAACTCTCGCGGGATTGTCACAGGGCCTTTTTCTTTAAGCAATTTGCGGACAGCGAAAGCTTCTTTCCGGCCATATTCACCCGGCTTGATCCCATCTGCGACTGATCGCACCCGGTTATCCAATAGCGGACCATAGATAAACTTCGCCCAGATATTCAGAACCTCTGCCAGCTCTTTTGTCAGACCTTTGAAACCCCACTTTTCATAGGCGGCATAAGCAGCATCAAAGTCATCGTTTAGGGTGGCGCGATAAAGATCGACCACGCCAGCAACAAAGCTTGGCGGGAATATCCGGATACAGCCAAAATCGAGCAGGTTGAGGCCTTGCCCCCCCTTCGTGACTTGATAATTGCCCAGGTGCGGGTCGCCGTGAATGACCGCCGATCCGGTGAACGGTTTCCACCACGTCCAGAACAGATTTCGGGCAATCGTATTGCGGACCTCTTGCGGCGCATCTTCGTAAGCGCTCAGGTTTTCACCATTCACCCATGTCATGGTCAGCAAACGATCCGTACACAGCTCGGCGACCGGCTCTGGCAGGCTTACAAAGTCAGCGTCTTTCAGCATATGGGCGTAGAGCGCCATGTGTTTGGCTTCGCGTTCATAATCTAACTCTTCGCGCAGACGATCAGTAATCTCGCCAACCATCTCTGACGGGTCAATTGAGCCATCAAGGCGCTTGAACAGGCCCAGCATGGTTTTTAGCTGACCGACGTCGCTTTCCACCGCAGACGACATGTCTGGATATTGCAGCTTGCAGGCGACCTCTCGGCCATCGGGCAACGTTGCCTTATGCACTTGACCTAGGCTTGCAGCATGGGCGGCTTCTTTGCCAAACGCAGTGAACTTGCTTTGCCAATCAGCGCCAAGTTCAGCGCGCATGCGCCGGCGCACGAAAGGCCACCCCATTGCCGGGGCTTGGGCTTGGAGCTGGCTAAGTTCTTCGGCATATTCAGGCGGCAAAAAGTCTGGAATGGTCGACACCATCTGCGCAACTTTCATCAACGGACCTTTGGATTTACCCAATGCCGCCGCGAGTGATTTGGCGATCCGCTCATCGCCTTTGTCACCGCCGAACAGAGAATTCGCGGCAAAGCTGAGCCCTGCCCCAGATAGGTTTGTACCAACTTTCACCGTCCGCCCGATACGGGCTGTCAGGCGATTGCGTTCCGGGTCATCTGTCTCTGGCGTATCCGACATTATCTGCGCTTCCGATGCTCATGGTAGACTTAGGTTTAATGCCCCTCAAAACTAGACGCTTCGGTGTCGCAGGACATTTACGTTGCAGCATCATCTCGAATACCAGAGCTCATATCTTGGACTTTGCGAAGGTCAGGAAACAAAACCGCCCATAATGCGGTAACGCCAATCGCCACGTAGCCGCCTGCAACAACTGTGAACACTGTGCCCCAACGCGCCGCCATAAACCCAGCGCGGGCCTCACCTATCTGATTGGAGGCGCCGATAAAAATTGAGTTTACGGCATTCACGCGCCCGCGCACACCATCCGGCGTCCAAAGCTGGATCAATGTTTCACGTACATAGACAGAAATCATGTCGAATGCCCCGATCAAGACGAGTGCTAAGACCGACAGCCAGACCAATTGGGAATACCCGAACACGACATGCATAACGCCAAACAGCGCCGTAAACACAAACAGGATCAAACCCGCATGTTTTTTTACTTCAAACGAGGTGATAACCAAAACCATCAGCATGGCCCCGATCCCCGGAGCGGCCCGCAGAACGCCGTATCCAAACTCACCAATCTCAAGAACATCTTTGGCGTAGACTGGCAGCAGCGCGACGGCGCCGCCAAGCAATACGGCGAACAGGTCTAGAGACATCGCCCCAAGGACGATCTTGGTCTTCCAAACATAGCTAAACCCGCTGAGCAGAGTTGTAAGCGTTGTGCGTGACGTATCCCGCGCCTGTTCTGGCTTTGGAATTGTAAAAATCAGAACGGCCGTACAGAGCGAAACAATCGCCGCCACACCGTATGCCACATTGATGGAAACAGCCGTTAAAGCTCCGCCGATTGCAGGGCCGAGAATCGTCGCCATCTGCCACGAAGATGCATTCCAACTTACAGCGTTCGGAAAATCCTCTCGCGGTACGATATTCACCACCAGTGAGTTTACCGACGGCGAATAAAAAGCCCGCGCGATACCCATAATCGTCACGACAGTCAGAACGAACAAAACACTAAACTGACCTAAAGCCGTCATCGCTAATAGGGTCAGGCCGCAACTCATCTGAAGGAAGATGGAGACGCCCATAATGACACGGCGTCCAAGCTTATCAGCCGCCAGTCCGGTGACGAGAACCAACAGCAATGAGGGTAAAAACTGCACGAGCCCAATCCAGCCAAGATAGAGCGGGTTTCCTGTCTCTGCATAGATCTGCCATGCCACAGTTACCGACAGGATGTTTCCTGCGAGGGCCGCCCCGAACCGCGACACGAAATAGCGCTGGTAGGACACATGTTTGAAGGCTGCAAAACGGCCTGACATGTCATTCACTCCCGGTTTCAGAATAGGGCTGGGCTTTATGCCTCAAACGGATGCCAGTCTACCCCTGCCCTTTTTTGCGCGTTCCCCCTATATTCCCCTAATGTCAGATACGAATCGCCCGCACCCTTCCTCTATGAGCATTTCCCAAATGGCCGCCGCGCGTGCGCCGCAGGCCAGTGCTGAGGCTGATTATTTAGATGGTTTAAACCCTGAACAGCGCGACGCCGTGCTGTCGACAGAGGGCCCACTTCTTGTCTTGGCAGGGGCGGGGACAGGTAAAACGCGTGTGCTGACGACACGTCTTGCCCACATTATCGGGACGCGCCTAGCATATCCAAGCCAAACACTAACCGTGACTTTTACCAATAAAGCTGCACGGGAAATGCGCGAGCGGGCGCTAAAACTGACCGGGGAAGCCGGAGAAGGGCTGCGCTGGCTTGGGACGTTCCACTCCATCAGCGCGCAGATTTTGCGCAAGCATGCCGAGCTTGTTGGCTTGAAATCCAGCTTCACCATTCTCGATACCGATGATCAGATCCGTCTTTGCAAACAGATCATCGAAGCTGAAAATATTGATCCAAAACGCTGGACTCCGCGTTTTCTGGCCAGCTTAATTGATGGTTGGAAAAACCGCGCACTCCTGCCTGCGAAAGTGCCCGCCGATGAGGCTTATAATTTCGCTGATGGTAAAGGCATCAAAGCTTATGAGATTTACCAGAACCGCCTGCGTGTCCTGAACGCGTGTGATTTTGGCGATCTGCTGATCCACAATATTACGATCTTCCAAGAGAATGCGGACCTTCTTGCCGACTTCCATGCCAAGTTTAAATATATTCTGGTCGACGAGTATCAGGATACGAACGTCGCCCAATACCTATGGCTGCGCCTGCTGGCCCAAGGGACCGGGAACATTTGCTGCGTTGGTGATGATGACCAGTCGATCTATGGCTGGCGCGGGGCCGAGGTGGACAACATCCTGCGGTTTGAGAAAGATTTTCCCGGCGCGAAAACAGTGCGGCTGGAGCGTAATTATCGCTCAACTGAGCCAATCCTTGCCTGCGCATCATCGGTTATAGCGCACAACAAGAGCCGCCTTGGTAAAACGCTTTTCGTGGGTGGTGACTGGAAAGACGATCCTGACGCGAAGAAGGTTCAAGTCCGCGGCCTGTGGGATGGCGAGGCCGAGGCCCGCATGATCTGTGATGAGATTGAGAGCCACGTCAATAAAGGCGGTAAAACCTCTTACGAAGACTGCGCCATTCTGGTGCGCGCGTCATGGCAGATGCGTCTGTTTGAAGAGCGGCTAATTATTCTTGGCATTCCATACCGCGTTATCGGTGGCCCGCGCTTTTTCGAGCGGGCGGAAATCCGCGATGCGATGGCTTACCTTCGCCTGATCCGCAGCCCGGATGATGATTTGGCGTTTGAGCGGGTGGTGAATCAGCCGAAACGCGGCGTTGGCAATACAACCGTGCAAAAGCTGCAACGCTATGCCCGTGATGATGGGCGCAGCCTTTACACGTTGACGCCGATGGTCCTGCAAACGGACGAGATTAAGGGCCCCGGCAAGCGCGGGCTGACCCAGTTTATCGATCAGATCAATATGTGGCGTGACCGCCTGAATAACGGCATGAGCCATACTGAGTTGGCGCAGGTTATTCTGGATGAAAGCGGCTATACTGATATGCTGCAAAAGGATCGATCCCCGCAGGCGCAGACGCGGCTGGATAACCTCAAAGAGCTTATCAACGCGATGGGGGAGTTTGATAATCTAACCGGCTTCCTTGAACATGTAGAGCTGGTTATGGATGTCTCGCGCCAAGATGGCGGGGAAGAGGTTCAAATTCTGACCCTGCACGGCGCAAAGGGGCTGGAATGGCCAGTCGTCTTCCTGCCCGGTTGGGAAGAGGAAGTATTCCCGTCTAAACGCAGCCTTGATGAGAGCGGCATGAAGGGCCTCGAAGAGGAGCGCCGCCTTGCCTATGTCGGCATCACGCGTGCGAGAGAGGTTTGCCGGATTTCATTCGTTGCTAACCGCCAGATATTCGGGCGCTGGCAATCGGTTTTACCAAGCCGTTTTGTTGATGAGCTGGACCCGGCGCATGTTGAGGCCAATAGTGAGACGGGATACTCCACCCTGCCCGGCGGCGATGATGGTTTTGTCGGCACAGTTGAGGATTTAGGCGACCGTTCTTCCTACACCTCGCCGGGTTGGAAACGCCTGAAAGAGAATGCGGGCAAGTATGGGAGCAGCCCCGTCATCGACGGCAAAGCGACCTTGGTGGCAAGCGAGAGCGGCAGCTCAGGCTTCAAACTCGGCCAGCGGGTTTTCCATGACAAATTTGGTTATGGGAAAGTGATGGACGCGAACGGGACCAAGCTGACCGTGGCGTTTGAGAAGGCTGGATTGAAGAAGGTTATTTCGACGTTTGTGACGGGGGTTTGAGTGACTAAAGCTACAATGCAGAAGCTCCCTAACACGCTGCTACAAAAAGCAAGTTTACGAGGGAATGAATACGCTTGGCTGTTGCGAGACATTCCTGAGGTTATCAATACAGCTGAGCATTTAGGCTTAATAAATCAGGGCGGACAGTTACAATTTCGTATCCCCGACGCAACTTGTGAAGCCAAGGAAATTGAAGTTGATAGCTTCGGTGTTAAAGACTGCTCCAAAGCGGCCATAAGATGCAGAGATGCATTCAACGCCGTTATTTCCAAGCACGATTTTCGAGCGCGCGCCCGAGACTGGAAAATTCTGAGGGACTTTGAAAAACAAGGAGGCGATTTAGAAAGCCACACTTTTTTCGTGTGGTATTTAACTGAAGCCTAATGCTTCGCTTCGCCGCCCATGCCGTCCCAGAATTTCTTGACGCGGCCAACAAAGCCTTCGCTTTCCGGGTTGCAGTCGGCGCCTGAGCATTCGCAAAACTCGCGCATCAGCTCTTTTTGGCGCGCCGATAGGTTGCGCGGGGTTTCGACAAACATTTCGATATAGAGGTCGCCCGTCTGACCAGAGCCACGAAGCGACGGCATGCCTTTACCGCGTAGGCGGAGCTTGCGGCCCGTTTGGGCACCTTCTGGAATGGTGACACGCTGGCGCGCACCATCGATGGTTGGAATCTCAATCTCACCGCCCAGCGAGGCCGTGACCATGCTGACCGGGGTTCGGCAATAGAGGTTTGGTCCATCGCGCTCAAAAATGTCATGCTCTTCGACATTCACGAAGATATATAGGTCGCCCTTTGGCCCGCCATGCGCGCCGGGTTCACCCTCGCCTGACAGACGAATACGCATACCGGTTTCGACGCCGGCTGGAATTTTCACTGACAGGTTGCGATCTTCCTGAACCTGACCTGCGCCGCGGCAGGTTTTACATGGCTTGGAAATAACTTGGCCACGCCCAGAACAACGCGCACAAGCGCGCTCCATCGTGAAGAAGCCTTGCTGGGCACGCACGCGGCCCGCGCCGCCGCATGTTTCGCAAGTTTCAGGGCTTGTGCCCGGCTCTGCGCCGGACCCATCACACGTGCCGCAATCAACGGCGCTTGGCACATTGATGGTTGTTTCTTTACCCGCGAACGCCTCTTCCAAAGCGATATCCATGTCATAGCGCAGATCATTGCCGCGCTGTGGTCCGCCGCGTTGGCGTCCACCGCCAAAGGGAGAACCGCCGCCAAAGACTTGGCTGAAAATGTCCTGGAACATGTCGCTTGGGTCGCCGCCGCCGCCAAACGGATTGCCGCCGCCCATGCCACCATCTTCAAAGGCGCGGTGGCCGAAGCGATCATAAGCTGCGCGTTTGTCAGCGTCAGATAGGATGGCGTAGGCTTCGCCAACTTCTTTGAACTTGGCCTCAGCAGCATCGTCGCCAGCATTCTGGTCAGGGTGATATTTCATCGCCAGCTTGCGATAGGCGCTTTTCAGGGCCTTTTCATCGACGCCTTTATCGACGCCGAGCACTTCATAGTAATCGCGTTTACTCATTGCTGACTAACTCACCTATTCCACTCTCTCACCACGCAAAGTGGGGAGGTCCGCGCCGCAGTGCAAGGCCCTCACCTGCACTGCTAAGCGGACTTTTTCAGGCCTGTTTCACCAAAGACACGATTAGATATCTCTTTCGGGACGATCATCAGCGTTTCAGAGAGTGTTTGATCCCACTCTTTCAGTAGCTCTTTCGCCCGTGCGCTGCGCGTACGCTCGACGTGAATTTCAAGCAGCATTTTGAAGACATCAATATGCTTTTGCTCCATATCGGCAAGCGGATACCAGTCAATCGCGTCAGGGTTGGCGACCTGTTCGAAGCGCTTTTCCTGATCCCAAATGAAGGCGACGCCGCCCGTCATACCCGCGCCGAAATTGTCTCCAACTTCGCCAAGGATCGCGACCCGGCCGCCCGTCATGTACTCGCAGCCATTCGCGCCACAGCCTTCAATAACTGCTTCGGCACCTGAATTGCGGACCGCAAATCGTACGCCCGCTTGGCCCGCCGCATAGAGCTTACCGCTGGTTGCGCCATAGAGGCAGGTATTGCCGATAATCGTGTTATCGCCAGCAACGAACGGCGAATCCGCAGGCGGGCGAAGCTGAATCGTCGCGCCGCTAAGGCCTTTGCCGACATAATCATTGGCGTCGCCGATCACGTCGAGCAGTAAGCCTTGGACGCTAAACGCGCCAAGCGATTGTCCGGCACTCCCTGTTAAGCGGATGTGTAGCCGGCCCTCTGGCAGTGCTTTTTCGCCAAACTTACGAACGATCGATGAGCTGGAGCGTGCACCAATAGACCGCAATACATTCTGGACCTCATAGGTCAGCTGCATCTTCTCACCGCGGCTGAAGAAAGGCTCCGCATCGCGCAAGATTTGAGCGTCCAGCGTATCCGGCACTTCTTCGCGGCGGTTTGGCGTATACTCAACAGCCGTTGCCGTATCGACCTGTACCAGAAGCGGATTGAGGTCGAGGTCATCAAGGTGCGGGGCACCGCGGCTGACCTGCGCAAGCAAGTCTGTTCGACCAATCGCCTCATCAAGCGATTTCAGGCCAAGCGACGCCAGAATGCGGCGTACATCTTCGGCAATAAAACTCATCAGGTTGACGACTTTATCAGCGCTGCCGGTGAATTTCTTGCGCAAGTCTTCGTCTTGAGTACAGACGCCAACCGGGCAAGTGTTCGAATGGCACTGGCGCACCATAATACACCCCATTGCGACAAGGCTGGCGGTCCCGATACCATACTCTTCAGCGCCGAGCATCGCTGCAATAACGATGTCGCGGCCTGTTCGGAGTCCGCCATCTGTACGCAGTGTAACTTTATCGCGGAGATTATTGAGGCTGAGGACTTGGTGGGCTTCGGCGAGACCCATTTCCCATGGCAGGCCTGCATATTTGATACTTGTTTGCGGGCTTGCACCGGTACCGCCAACACCGCCAGCGATCAGGATCACATCAGCTTTGGCCTTCGCCACACCCGCCGCAACTGTGCCGACGCCGGATTGGGCGACAAGCTTTACGCAAACACGGCAATCCGGGTTGATTTGCTTCAGATCGTAGATCAGCTGGGCCAAGTCTTCGATTGAGTAAATATCGTGGTGCGGCGGCGGAGAAATTAGCGTCACACCCGGCGTTGCGTGGCGGTTTTTTGCAATGAATTCAGTAACTTTGAAGCCTGGAAGCTGTCCACCTTCGCCCGGCTTTGCGCCTTGGGCAATCTTGATCTCAACTTCACGGCAATGGTTTAGATACTCAGCCGTGACGCCAAAGCGACCGGAGGCCACCTGCTTCACCGCAGAGTTCATATTGTCGCCATTTGGCAAAGGACGATAGCGCTCACGAACCTCGCCGCCCTCACCTGAAACTGATTTCGCGCCGATGCGGTTCATCGCAACATTTAGCGTGCCGTGCGCTTCGGGGCTAAGCGCACCAAGCGACATACCGGGCGTTACAAAGCGCTTGCGAATTTCGTTGACTGATTGAACATCAGAAAGCGGTTCCGCAGGGCCAGCTTCTTTAAAGTCCAGAAGGTCCCGCAATTGAATTGGTTGCGGCCCATTCCGAACGTTCACGGCTTTCTGGTATTTATCGTAAAGCTCATATTCACCGCGATCACAGGCTGCTTGCAGCATGTGGATCAAATTGCCGTCCAGCGCGTGAGGCTCACTCCGTGCACGGAGTCGATAAAACCCGCCGATAGGAAGCGAGATGACGTCCTCATGAAACGCATCCTCGTGCCGTGTAAGCGCATTCTCTTCCAGACCCGCAAGACCAAGACCAGAAATACGGCTTGGCAGACCCGGGAAATAGTCCGCAACAAGCGCACGGGAAAGGCCGAGCGCCTCAAAATTATAACCACCGCGATAAGACGAGATGACAGAAATCCCCATCTTGGACAGGATCTTGAGCAAGCCGGCTTCGATAGCGCCTTTATAGTTCAAGACAGCTTCGCCAAGCGTAATATCACCCAACAGACCACGCGCATGGCGGTCAGCAATGGCTTCCTGCGCAAGATACGCGTTCACGCAGGTCGCGCCCGTACCAATAAGTACGGCGAAATAGTGCGTGTCGACGCATTCGGCGGAGCGAATGGTAAGAGAGCAGAAAGAGCGTAAGCCCTGTGCCACCAAATGGCTGTGCACGGCGCCTGTTGCCAAGATCATTGGAACAGCAACTTTGTCTGGCCCCTGATGTTCGTCGGTCAGGATGATGTGTTCGCGGCCTGCGCGGACAGCATCTTCGGCTTCCTGCCGGATACGTGACAAGGCATCTTTCAACGCGCCGCCGCTACCTGTGGCCTTCGCTGCATCAAATGTACAATCGATAACTTTAACACCATCGTGCAGCATACGGATCAGTCGGTCATACATACCGGTTGAGAGGACAGGGCTTTCCAACACGAACACGTCCTGTTGACGCGCATCAGTGGTGAGGACGTTCCCGAGGTTCTTAAACCGCGTCTTGAGGCTCATCACCCGGTCTTCGCGAAGTGGATCCACTGGAGGGTTGGTGACTTGCGAAAAGTTTTGACGGAAGAAATGACTTAGCGGACGGAAATTCTCTGACAGAACTGCAACGGGGCTATCGTCCCCCATTGAACCGATCGCTTCTTTGGCATTCTCAGCCATTGGAGCGAGGATCAACTCCAAAGTCTCTAAAGTGAACCCAGAAACCGCCTGACGACGCAAAAGTTCTTCTTTCTCAAAAAGGCGTGGCTCATCACCTGGCCCAATTTCAGGGTCTAAGGCACGAACATTCTTGAGCCATTTCTCATATGGATGCTCAGCCGCAAGCTGATCTACGATTTCAGTATGTTCGTAGAATTTACCGTTCTCCAAATCAGCAGCGATCATTCCGCCAGCCTGAACGTGGCCACGGCGCACAACTTCATGCCCATCAAGCGGGCACATCCCGGTTTCAGACCCCACCGCAAGAACGCCGTCTGCTGTTAGCGCGTAACGGAGCGGACGTAGGCCATTGCGATCAAGGCCAGCAACCGCCCAGCGCCCATCATAGGCGCAGATAGCTGCAGGGCCGTCCCATGGCTCCATCACTGAGTTACAATAAGCATAGAGCGCAGCATGCTTTTCGGGCATAATGGAGGCGCGTTTAGACCATGCTTCTGGGATCAAAAGCGCTTTCGTCATTGGCGCGGTTCGGCCAGCCTTACAAAGGATTTCAAAGACTGAATCTAAAGCCCCAGAATCCGACGATCCTTGTGGGGCAACGGGTTTTACGTCCTCAACATGATCACCGAACGTGCCGGAAACCATCTTGATTTCGTGGCTTTTCATCCAATTCAGATTGCCGCGTAGCGTGTTAATCTCACCATTATGCGCGAGCATGCGGAAAGGCTGTGCGAGCGACCATTGCGGAAACGTGTTGGTGGAATAGCGTTGATGATAAATTGCAATTGCGGAGACGAATCGCTCATCCTTCAAGTCGAGATAGAAGTTATCGATATCTTCGGCGAGAAACATGCCTTTATAGATTAGCGATTTGTGGCTGAGTGAGCAGATATAGAAGCTCGGAATTCCCGCTTCGCGCGCCCGCCGTTCAATCCGGCGACGACAGATATAGAGCGCGCGCTCTAACTCGTCCGCATCGCGGCCGCGGCCATCGCGGAACATGATTTGTTCGATTTCAGGGCGCGTGTCCGCAGCTTTCTGTCCAATGATAGAAACATCGACAGGCGGCTGGCGCCAACCGTAGATATAGAACCCGAAATGCAATATCTCAGTCTCGACAATAGACCTAGCGGCCTCTTGCATACCCAAATCGGTACGCGGCAGAAAGATTTGGCCCACACAGATCGGATCATCTGTCGGCTTGTGGCCGGTCCGGCTGACTTGATCGCGGAAAAATTCCTGCGGCACCTCAAGGCGGATTCCGGCTCCGTCGCCCGTTTTACCGTCAGCATCAACAGCGCCTCGGTGCCAAACATTTTTCAGGGCCTTAATGCCCATCTCTACGATTTCGCGGCGGGGCTTACCATCGAGCGCAGCCACAAGACCAACACCGCAAGCGCTGTGCTCATCTTCGGGGTTATAGGCATTTGCATCGATCAAGCGCTGACGCTGCTCAAGATAATTGTCAACATATTCGGTCATGGGCTTATTCCGCTCCATCAGAGGCAAACATTGCCATTACTTCGGCGCCAGTAAGCTTCTTCGCATCGTCTTTTACATCATAATAGTCTGGCTTTTGGTCGATAAAATAATGGCGATTGATTTTAAGGCCTTCGGGCAAATCGAAAGATCCGGTTTCGCCCATCCAGTACGCACCATCCAAAGTGCGATAGAACAGGGTTGAGCCACAGGTCTTACAGAATCCACGCTCAGCCCATTCAGAGCTTTGATACCAGCCCACATTCGCTTTGCCTTCGGTGATTTCGATACCGCCCTCAAACCCAACAGAGACAGCCGGGCCGCCATGCCAGCGGCGGCACATTTCACAATGGCAAGATCCGATATCTGGTGCGCCCTTACCCTGTATTTTCACGGCGCCGCAAAGGCATTGTCCTGATGAACCACTCATTCTGCTGCTACCTTTTCCGATTTTGCGACCGCGCGCATTGCTTTGTGCATTTGTTCTGCAGCTTCGCGCCCGTCGACGATGGCCCAGACAACCAAGGATGCACCGCGGACAATATCGCCCGCCGCATAAACGCCCGGCAAGCTGGTCTCTAGCGTCTTAAAATCGACTTTGATCGCGCCCCACCGATTTACAGTCAGCGCCTGCTCATCAAACAAAGCAGGTAAATCTTCCGGGTCAAAGCCCAGAGCCTTAATGACCATGTCGGCTTTCATATCGACGGTTTCGTCTGTCTTCTCCGGCGATTGGCGACCGGATGCATCAGGTGCACCTAGCTTCATGCGGCGCACTTTGACGCCTTTGACAGAGTTGTCTTTGGATTCCAGCACTGCCTCCGGACCAGAGAGCCACTCAAAGACAACGCCCTCTTCTTCCGCATTCTGAACTTCACGCTGAGAGCCCGGCATATTTGCCCGGTCGCGGCGATAGAGGCAGGTGACTGATTTCGCGCCTTGGCGGACAGCTGTTCGGACACAGTCCATCGCCGTATCGCCGCCGCCAATAACAACCACGCGCTTGCCTTCAGCGTTCAGTGTGCCGTCATCATAGGTTGGCACTTTATCGCCGAAACCAACCTTATTGGAGGCCGTCAAAAAATCGAGCGCAGGGAAAACGCCAGACGCACCGATGCCGGGAACTTTCAGATCACGCGCTTTATAAACGCCGGTCGCAATAAGAACCGTATCATGCGTGTCGCGCAGCTCATTCAGCGTAATATCAGGGCCGATATTGCAATTGAACCGGAATGAGATGCCGCTGTCTTCGAGATATTTGATCCGGCGCTCAACAATGTCTTTCTCAAGCTTGAAGCCCGGGATACCATAGACAAGCAGGCCGCCGCCGCGATCATAACGATCATAGACTGTGACTTGATAGCCTTTGCGGCGAAGCTGTTCCGCCGCCGCAAGGCCGCCAGGCCCTGCCCCGATAATCCCGGCTGACTGAGCGCGCTCACGCGGGGGTGTTATGGGTTTAATCCACCCCTTTTCCCAAGCGGTGTCAGTGATATGTCGCTCAATCGAACCAATTGTAACGGTGCCGTGGCCAGATTGCTCGATTGTACAGATGCCTTCGCACAGGCGATCTTGCGGGCAGATGCGGCCACAAATCTCTGGCATATTATTGGTCGCGCTGGAGACGGCGTAAGCCTCTTCAAGCCGATCCTCAGCCGCGAGCTTTAACCAGTCTGGAATGTTGTTCTGAAGTGGACAGCCCTGCTGGCAAAATGGCACGCCGCATTGCGAGCATCGGGAGGCTTGATCAATGGCCGCCTCTTGAGCGTAATCGCCATAAATCTCAGCAAAGTCAGCTGTGCGCGCTTCCGCAGCGCGTTTTTTTGGCATTGATCGCTCAACTTTGATGAATCGCAGCATATTTTGCGCCATAAGAGCCTCCACAAGAATGATCTTGCTTATCACCGACACAGATGATGGCCGCAAGGGCTGATTAATCCAATAAATATTATTTTGGTATATTTAATGCAAAAATTCCTGAGATTCTTCTCGATCAAGAATGACCTTATTGGGTATATATATTTTTATGATATATATTATTACGCCTGGCTTATAGCGCGAACTATGCCACAAGAATGCCTTAGCTTGTCGTGTATTGAGGCTCTATGTCATTTATCCAACTTGCCATCATCGCGCTTATCCAAGGCATAACGGAATGGCTACCCATCTCGTCTTCCGGGCATGTCCTCTTAGCTGCTGATTATTTTGCGCTGAAGGGGCGCGACGAACTCCTCATCAACGCCATGGCGCATCTGGGAACGTTGTTCGCCGTACTCCTTTACTTCTGGCGAGATGTATCGCGCGCGATTTCTGGCGGCTTCGAACTGATCGCGGCGCCATTCTCCAAGAAAGCCCTAAGCTCGTCAGCTAAGTTAGCGACAAACATACTCGCCTCTCTGCCGTTCACCCTTATCATTGTTGTCGCCTACGAAGCATTGATGCCTGACGCCACCAAGTCTGCGCTCAGAAGTGTCTGGACTGTTGCCGCGACAACCATCATATTCGGACTCGCATTGTGGTGGGCTGACGCAAAAGGTGCTCAATCCCGCAAGGAGCGCGATATGGGTGTGCGCGATGCAATCCTTATTGGCGCCACGCAAGCCATTGCCGCCATCCTGCCGGGAACCAGCCGTTCTGGTATCACGATGACCACAGCCAGAGCGCTGGGCTTTAACAGGACAGAGTCTGCACGCTTTTCGATGCTGATCGGGGCCCCGTTACTTGCAGCCGTTGGAGCCTATGCCTTCTATCAGCTTGGAACAGAAACTTCGCCCGAAGGCATTGCAACCCTAACGGATGGATTGATCGTCGCGGGCCTGTCTTTCGTGTCAGGCATCGTCTCCATCGGCGCGCTTATGGCCATTTTGAAACGGATGAGCTTTCTACCCTTTGTTATCTACCGCCTTGGCCTCGGCATCGGTTTAGTCGTTTCAGCCCCCATTTTGGGACTGATTTAGGCATTTAAAAACTGTCCCGACACTTTTTTCCTAGCGTCTTGGCAGGTTCGTGCTTTTATTATGAGACGCGACAATAAGAATGAGGGCCGTTGGTCCTGCCATTTGGGAAGAGACATGAAACGCCGCGAAAAGAAAAGTGAGAGCCTGGATATCCGTCTGCCATATGAGCAGAAACGGGAATTCATGGATGCCACCCGCAAACAGGGTGAAACCGCATCCGAAGCTCTAAGGCGTTTTATTGCTGCTTACACTGAGGAAGCGCGACTGACCGAGAAAACAAACCCGGTTCAGGAGATTAGAATGACCCTTGCTCGCCACCGCCTTAAAACCCTTGCTAGCGCCACCGGCGCGGCCATTGGCGTCTTTGCCATTACAGCCCTGCCCTCAGCAGCGAATCAAACCGCTTTCGAGCGCCTCGACAAAAACCAAGATGGCCTCATTACCGAGGGTGAAATTCTTCCCGGGGAAGATGCGGACATTATCGCGAAACTCGACACAGACGGCTCGGGCGGCGTCAGCCAAGCGGAGTTAGAAGCTGCGGGAAACAAGATCGTCATTCACAAGAGCGAAAGCACGACCGGTGACGACGACAAGGAAATCGTGCGCAAGAAAGTCAAAATCATCGAGTTCAGCGATGAACCTCGGGACGGCGCAGCAACCAAAATGACTAGCAATGTCGAGAAGCGCGTTATCGTCAAACGTCTCGGCGATAAGGAATTGTCTCAAGAAGAATTAGACGCCTTGATTAAGGAGGCACTCGAAGAAGCGGGCGTGGACAGCGACATTGATTTCGACATCGATATTGAAGAGATCATCGAGGAATAGCGCCCCAAAAATTTAATCAGTATGCCAGTCAAACCGTGTCCGGACACGAATTTGCTGGCGTATGAACTCGTTTTCGGTTTTCTTTCAGGTCTGATCAGGGCTCGATGTGTGGGTCCGACGGGAGCCTTGGAAAAAGCATGACGAAGAAGCGTATCGAAAAGAAAACTGACATGATTGAAGTGCGCATGCCGCACTCCAAAAAAGAGGCCTTCAAAGCCGCATGTGAAGCCGAAGGCATCACGGTCAGTCATGCCGTACGTAGCTTTGTTGATGCTTACCTCAAGCGCTCGCGCCGGATGAAAATCCAACGCATCACAAAGGATGTCTCAATGACCCTTATTCGTAACCCGATAAAGACCACATCAAGCCTTGGCGCCGTGCTCGCAGCAACAATTACTGCGATCGCATTTTCGGCCACGCCAAGCGCCGCAGAAAACTATGTAGCCCCCTCAACCTAACTACTATAGAGTATCCAGCCGAGCTCGCTCTACAGGGCGTTACGGCGGCGTGTGAGGCGCGGTTTGATATTGCGCCTAGCGGCAGAGTAGAGGGCGCCGTGGACGTAGACTGCACCCATGACGGTTTTGACCAAAGCGTCAGAGCCGCCGTCTACACGCTAGAATATGATCAAAAAATAGTCGACGGAAAAGCCGTTGAACAACTTGACGTTGTCTATCCGTTTGAATTTGAGATCGTCACCTTAGATGGGCCGGTTGATGATTTCGCGGAACCCAACCTAACAGGCCCTATTGAGGCTGAGTAACTCGCCTTAAGCGCTTTCGCTCTTTTGGTGATACTGGCCATAAGGGCGGAAGCGATAGAGGTAGCTTGGCACAATCGCTTCGATACTTTCGACTTCGGTAACACCAAGATCCGCAAGCGTCAGCGCGCCCTCGGAGACGACATTGTCGCTTTTCAACATTTCAACCTGATTGCCGGTAATAGGCGGACCGCCAAGAATGCCGGACGACAGTGGCCAGATGTACCGGAACAAAGCCCCAAAGGTCAGGCCCAGTGGCTTGGCGATAAAGAACGGCAACGGCAAGCTGTAGCGTTTACGATCAATCGTTTCGCCAATGAACTTGTAAATCTCATTGAATGAATAGGCGGTAGGGCCGCCCAATTCATAAGTCTTGCCTGCGGCGTCTTCCATACTGACCGCATTCGCAATCGCTTCGGCAACATCGCCCGCATAGACAGGTTGGACTTTGCTTTCACCGCCGCCAATAGCTGGTAGGAATGGTGCAACCGTAGAGAGTGGGTGCGACGCCATCGAAGCAAAGCGGTTGAAGAATTCATCTTCTGGGCCGAACACAATGCTAGGGCGCAGGATAACCGCTTCTGGCAAGACGGCGCGAATACCGGCTTCGGCTTCGCCCTTGGTTTCAGCGTAATCAGCCTTCGCCTCTGGATCAGCGCCAATTGCGGACACGTGCACAAGGCGCTTTATATCCGCAGCAACACATGCTTCGGCGATATTCAGCGCACCATCACGTTGCGCCGCTTCAAAGCTTTGACGGCCTTTTTCAAACAAGATGCCGACAAGATTTACAACTGCATCAGCGCCTTCGACAGCGCGGGCAACAGAAGCTTTATTACGGACATTCGCCTGAACGATATCGACCCAGCCCGGCGATCCGGCCAGACGTACTTCACCGGCTAGATGAGGACGGCGCACAGCGACGCGAACCCGGTAACCCGCTTTAACAAGCGTACGTGTTGCGTAGCGGCCTATGAAGCCTGAACCACCAAATACGGTAACGAGTCCCTTAGACATGGACGTGTCCTCCGAGCAAAGCTCAATCAAATATCTTCTGCCGCGCTTTCACCATGAGATGAGGCAATTGTCCATGTGCCGAATAGCGCAACGCCCAAAGATTATGCAGCTTCTCACGCACAAAAAGCCCCGCATCGCTGCAGGGCTTTTCCGCTCTCGAAAGTCAAGCCGCATTGAAGCTTGGTTCCAGGGAGTGAGAGCTAGGTTGGTTGGCTTAGTTGATTGAAACGGATGCGCCGCTTGAGAGGTCTTTACTGACTTCTTTTGGATTGCCGCTGACCCGGACAGCAGATCCACTTGAGGCATCAACATCAACACGGTTTGAAGCATAAACGCTGATTGAAGATCCGCTGGAGGCGTCAACATTGGCACGGCTGCACTCAAGCTTGTCCATTCTAACAGATGAGCCTGATGAGGCATCCAAGAACAGTGTCTTACAGGCCCCTTCAAGGGTTAGTGCAGACCCACTTGACTCATCAACGCGCAGATCACCGGCAACAACACTGCCTTGGAATGATGATCCTGATCCCGCATCAACGCTCTTCAAAGACTTTGATGACGCGTAGACCGTTAGTTTCGGGCCTTGATTGCCATACGAATTATGCTTGCCTTTGCGGTATACTTTTAAAGTCCGGCCTTCGACTTTGACATCAACATGATCCCAGCTACCACGCTCAAGCTTGGCGGTTACCGACGCATTGGGGTCTTGAGTATAAACAACTGAGAGGCCACTACCAACTTCGACTTTGTCGAAAGACTTCGTGCCAAAGTCACGTGTTTCTGTACCTGAGACCATCTTTGCGCTACTCGCATCGCTATAAGCAGCTGAACTCGCATAGCTATAAGCAGCTGAGTTACGCTCTGAACGCTTTTGGGCGCGCTCAACTTGACGCTCAGCTTTCTCTGCCGCGCGCTCTACTTGGCGCTCCGCACGCTCAGCATCGCGTTCAGCCTTCTCAGAAGCGCGCTCTGCATCTCGTTCAACGCGTTCCACTTGAGCTTCGACCAGCATCTCAACCCTTTGAGCCCATTCATCGGCGCGCGCTTCAATACTATCTGAATGTCTAGCCGCCCAAGCTTCGATCATGGGCTCCATATCTTCACCCCAAGTCTCAGCCTGTTGCTCGACGAGCTCTCCCCAAGCTTCCATTTCTTCGCCCCAGGCCTCCATATTGGATTCCCACGCCGCATAGGCTTCACTATTCTTAAAACCCTCAAAGTCCTCTGTGTTTAAGGACATATGAAAGCTGCTCCCATCCTGATCCATGCTCATACCTGGCAAGGCGGGGAGAGCTGGCATTTCAGGCATAGGAGGCATAACGGGCATATCATCTGTTGAGAACTCAAACGTCTCTCCGTCGACGGTCACTATAAATGACATTTTTCCATTATCTTCGACAAAAGTGCTTGTCTCTGTGCGGCTTTTTTCACCGCCATCAAGTTCCTGAGCGACTGAAGAAGCGGTTGCGAAAACGGCGCCAGCGCCAAGAGCGACCGCAAGGGTGCCACCAAGCAGGCGACTGCGTAGGGAGGGAGTTGGATTCGTCATCATTATTAGTCTTTCTTTTATAGGATGAGCGAGGGTTAAGCTCGCGGCAGCGATCCGACGATCTGAGGGACGGGCAAGACGCGCTGCTTTGACCAACGTACGGCCATAGGCAGCAGGCGACAGCTTGGCCCGATTAATAACATCCGCATCACAAGCAGACTCTTGGTCTGTGCGGAAGGCGTGCAATCCAAGGTGGACAAGCGGATTGAACCACTGGGTTGCGGCAATGATACGCGCGGCTTGGAAAGCCCAAAGGTCGCGGCGCTTAAGGTGCATAAGCTCGTGAATGATCGCATCGCGGCGCTCACCAATTGTATAGTCATCCTCAAACCACATTGGCAGCAGAATGACAGGGTTCTTGAGTCCGGTCACAAGCGGGCCAGAGCAAAGAAGACTGGCACGAACTTCCGGCACACGCTTCAAGCCAAGCTGGCGAGCGATGCGAACGGTTTCAGTAGCGGTTTCTTCGTTTGCGGGCTGGGAATCATCCTCGATCAACTGCAAGAATTGGCGCTGTTGATAGATAGAGCGTCCGAGCCAGAGGACCGTCCCAGCAACCCAGACGATCGTCAGGATCAGGGGCGCCTGGACCAGGACGGCCTCTAGCAAGCTTGTTCCAGAGGTTGCAGCCTCTGTCGTTGTTTGAATGAAAGTCGCAGCAGGCTCAAACGCGCGCTCAGGCACTGCTGTTGCGGGCTCTGCAGCAATCATTTCGGCGGGATCAGGCGACGTATTGAACACGATGGCCGGCGCAGTGAATTCATTTGGGGTTGCAGAACTTGGCGTTCCCGGTGTCCATCTCAGCAATCCAGATAGCGACCAATTGCCAGGCAAAGGCGGCATCACAAAGCGCACAAGCGGCAAGGCCCATAGCAGGTAGCCAGCCTTAGCACCGAAGCGGCGCGAGAACGGCTTTCGGACAACCAATACTAACGTGATCAATAATCCGACGGCGAATGTTGTGCGCAGGGCTTCCTGCACGACTGGGTGAAATTCTGTCCAGCTCATTGCTTTAGTCTCCCCAACAAAGCCTCGAGTTCTTCAATATCATCGTCGCTCAATCCACGCGCATCTGCGAGTTGCGCGACGAGCGGTGCGGCGCGGCCACCGAAAAGTCGGTCGACCAGTTGGCCTGCACTTTTTGTCTGATAGGCGCGTTCCTCAACAGCTGGGCTGTAAAGGTAGCGGCGACCGTCCTGTTCGAAGGACAATGCGCCCTTATCAGCAAGACGAGACAGCAGAGTCTTTACCGTGCGGATGCTCCAGTCTTGCTTATTCTGAAGCGCTTCAGCAACGTCCGAGGCACCAAGACCTGGCGTCTTCCAAAGCACTTTCATAATTTCAAGTTCGGCTGTTGTGATTTGTAAACTCACGGGGGCAACCTCCTACTGAATACGCGACTCTTATCGCAATCGACTACAGTTGTGGTCAATAGGGTTTTTATGACTCTTTTGAAATATTTGAGTTTGCCGCATGGCGCCGCCGGAAATTTAATGGCAAAAGCCAGCGCAAGGGAGTTTTACCTATGTCCTTACTCACGCGCCGCATCTCTAGAGTCCACAAAATCGTCGGCCTGGTCGTTGGCATTCAACTCTTCTTCTGGACCGTCAGTGGCCTGTTTTTCACGCTTTACCCAATTGACGTCATTCGCGGCGACCCTTGGCGCCCAAAGATTGAACATGGCTCGCTTGAAAAGATGACCGTTGCTGTTGATGCAAAGGCCGCTGCTGCGAAAGTTGAGGGTAACTGGCTGGGTGCAGAATTGAAACCGTTTCTGGATCGCCCCGTCTGGCTAATCAGCACAAGTGAAACCAGAGCGATGGTGGATGCCGAAACAGGAGAGCTTTGGTCGCCGCTAGATCCGGTTTCGTTTCGCGCACTACAACGTCGCTTTGCAGACAGCGAAGGTAAAACGCAAATTCCGGGCAGGAATGCGACGGCGACCTATCTTACAAAATCGGCACCAAGAGAATATGGCGGCGCCCTGCCTGCTTGGGTGATTGAAGACAAAACCACACAGCAAAAGATCTATTTTGATGCAAACACCGGCGCTGTGAAAGCTGTCCGTACAACCAATTGGCGAATCTTCGATGTCTTATGGCGCTTCCATATTATGGACGTGACAGGTGAAGATCGCTTCAACACGTGGTGGATGAAACTGTTCGCCTTCTTAGCGCTGACAATGGTTTTGAGCGGGTTTGTCTTGATTATAGACCGGGTCAGAAAAGGCCGATTGCTGCGTTAGTCTTTATCGCCGCTGCCGGGTGGAACCATTTCCACTTTGATCGTTGATCCCGGTGTGATGAGAACATCCTCATGACGCATTGGAATATCGATGCCAGCTTTTTGGAACTCATCCCAGACTGACAACATCGCCTCTGAGCCGACATTACTGACACCATTTTCAGGATCATCAATCCAGAAGCGCGCTTCGATCTCAACAGCCTCCTCACCAAACTCCATGACGAGGCATTTTGGGGCGGGGTCTTGAAGGATGCGGTCAATTGCTGAAACACCTTTGACGACAAGTTCGCAAGCCGTGCGAAGGTCGGTTTCATACTCAACGCGCAAGCGGCGCTTAATCCGCACCTGTTTATTAGAGTAAGCCCAGTTGATCACTTTGTCGGTGATCAGCATCTCATTCGGGATTAAATGCTCTTTGCCATCACGCGTGATGACGGATGCATAGCGAAGCCCAAGCGATTTTACGACACCATAAGTCTCGTCCACCTCAATGACATCGTCAGGTTTGATTGAGCGGTCGGTCAGCAGAATGACGCCTGAGATAAAATTCGCCACGATCTGCTGCATGCCGAAACCGAGGCCGAGGCCGACACCGATCGCGCCGCCCAGAACCGCAAGACCGGATAGCGGAATACCAAGACCCGCCATGGCAAGCAGCGCCGCCGCGAAGAATAGACCGATCTGAACCGCATTCCCCATCAAGATGCGGATCGATGGCTCAACCTTTGGAAGTTCATCAACGCGGGTTTTAAGTTTCTTTGAGAGCCAGCTAGCGCCGAACATGAACACTGCAACGGTCAAAATAGCCTGAATTATGAAGACAGGGCTGATTGTGCGGCCACCATAGCCGGGGCCAACTGAAGAGAGCCAATTGAACGCCTCGTCATGCACGCCAACAGCATAAAGCACCGCAAAAGCCCAGATGGCCCAACCCGCTGGCTTGCGGAGCGCATCTGGTAGGAATGCTGTAACAATGCGGATAAGCAGCCATGCGAGCGATAGCGATGACGCAATGCGCACGAGTGTGCTGTCCATTCCCGCGCCGGCCATGGCGGCCTGCGCAGCATAAAGGAATACCGCCCACAGCGCCGGGCGCACCAATCGTGGCGCGTCTCATCAATGAGGACGCGGATATTCTCAGGAAGGCGCATGACGCCAGACATGACGAGTTTGCGCACACGCGGCGCAATCATGATGCCAGCGACAAGCGCAGCGAGTATTGCAAAAGCCTGCCAGATGATTGGCAACAAAATATCCGCGCTCAAGATATTCGCTTGAGCCCAACCCATAGGGTCAGCGACAATCGGATCGGCCCAGCTAAACATGCCGGGCCCCGAAGCTGTAACAGCATCGGCAGTGGGTGCGGCAGCTTCTACTGTATCAGAAACAGGGCGACAGACTTCCGCGCCGCCGTCGGGGGCCGGAAAGCATTCTTTCAAAACGGGTTTCAAGTCTTCGTTTTCCATGACCGGCGCACCTGCAAATAATACGCCGCTGGGATTAGCTTAGACCGGAGGATATGGGAACACCGAAGTTGTTGCGCCAAGGTCAGTAAAGCTACCTTCCATGGCGCCAAAGCCATGTTCGATCAGCGTTTCTGGGGTCCAGCCCTCTAAACGTGACACAGATTTCACCGGGCGAGGCTGGCTGAACAGCACGACCTCATTTCCGCGAACGCTAAAAATTTGGCCGTTCACATGCTTAGCATCATCGGCGCACAGCGTGACCGCCAATTGTGCAACCTGATCAGCGCGCATTCCAGTTCGCATGCGCTCTACACGCTTGGCGCCAGCCTCGTCTTTAACCGGAATAGACGCAATCATACGGGTCCAAGCAAATGGCGCGATGACGTTAGAGCGGACATTCTTACGTGTGCCCTCCATCGCGACAATTCGGGATAGACCTGCAATGCCCATTTTGGCCGCCGCATAGTTTGCCTGACCAATATTACCGATCAGGCCGGACGTTGAGGTAAACAGAACAAACGCGCCGTCTTCCTGTTCACGGAAATGCTCAACAGCAGCTCGGGTCACGTTGAATGAACCATGCCAGTGCACGTCGATGACGGCTTTCCAGTCCGCTTCAGACATTTTGTGGAAAATGCCATCTCGCAAGATACCAGCGGGATTGATGATGCCATGCAGACCGCCAAATGTGTCTTTGGCTTGGGTCACCATATCTTCAACCGCGCCGAGATCAGTTACGCTTTCAGAGTTGAAGACCGCTTCGCCGCCCGCCGCGATAATCTCATTCGCGACCGTTTCAGCCGGGCCTGCGCCGCCAGCATCATCACCGGTAAGGCTGCCACCAAGATCATTTACGACAACCTTTGCGCCGTTTGCTGCCGCCATCAGCGCGCACTCGCGACCAATCCCGTTACCACCGCCAGTGACCAATATAACTTTGCCGTCTAGAATACCCATGATGCGCTCCGCTCGTCAGAATTTTGTTGGCCTTAAAGGCCACGGAAGCGTCACTCAGGCAAGCCTTCACGAAGCGGAATGATTATAACTTCTCTAGAGCTTTCACGATTGTTGCCATATCCTCTGGAAGCGGCGTTTCGACGAATATGTCTTCGCCTGTTACCGGGTGCACAAAGCCCAAGCTCGCAGCATGCAGGGCTTGGCGGGTGAGCTTGCGCGCCGCTTGCGTGGCGGCGTCAAACGCCTCACCTGATCCGTAAGCTTTGATGCCGCGATGGCGGCCATAGACGGGATCGCCAATCAAAGACGTGCCTTTATATGCCAGATGCACCCTGATCTGATGTGTTCGCCCTGTTTCCAAACGACACTCAATTAGGGCTGCGGCAGGCCGGGCTTCGACTTTGCTGATATGACCATAGGCAGCTAGGGCCTTGTAATGCGTGACCGCGTGCTTGCCTTCGCGGCCCTCGTCCTCTTCGACAACCGCCATTTTTTTACGATCAATTCTAGAGCGGGCAATTGGCATATTTACAGTGCCCGCCATGGGGCGTGGTGCGCCGCGCGTAAGTGCCAGATAGGTGCGCTGAATATCATGTTCGGCGAACAGGGCGCTCAACCCTTTGTGCGCGGCTTCAGTTTTCGCAACTACCAATACCCCGGTCGTGTTCTTGTCGATCCGGTGGACAATTCCTGGTCGCTCTACGCCGCCAATCCCGGGTAGTTGACCCGCGCAATGGTGGAGTAACGCATTGACCAATGTGCCTTGCCAACTGCCGGGGGCGGGATGCACGGCCATGCCAGCAGGCTTATTGACCATGATCAGATGCTCATCTTCGAACAACACATCGAGCGGAATATCTTCGGGTTCCGGTATCGCTGCAACCGCCTGAGGCATGGCGACAATATACGTCACTCCCGCGACGACGCCCGCACGCGGGTCGTCTTGTACAGCCTCGACACCCTTGGCCGACTGACGCACAGCGCCCTCTTTCACCAAGGTCTTGGCGCGAGAACGCGATAGGGTCTCGATCTCTTCGCTCAAAAAGCGGTCAAGGCGTGTGCCTGAATGGGCGGGGGTGGCCAAAGCTGATAATTCTGTCATGAACTTCTTATAGACCTTACTTACCAGAAAGGTCATGCTGTAACTGCGAATACAGATGACATGTCGGAGGATAACCATGTCAAAGCTCACAAGACGGGGCCTATTGGGCGCCAGTGGTAGCCTATTAGGTCTAGCCGCATGCGGTAAAGAGGCATTACCCGAGGCGGAGACACGAGTAACCGTTAGCGCCGATGATCGACCTGGTTATCCAGGCACCGTCACATTTGATCACGGTGTCGCGTCTGGGGACCCTCTCCCTGATAGCGTAATCATCTGGACTCGCGTGACCCCTGACTCGGCATTTCCCGATGAGTCAGTTCCTGTGAGTTATGGCGTATTTTCTGACGCTGAAATGACAACCCCCATCGCATATGGTGAGGGATATGCGCGCGCAAATCGCGACTTTACCGTAAAAGTTAGCGTGGACGGACTGAGTCCAGATACCGAGTATTTTTATCGGTTTATTGCGCGGACTGTTGGCGGTGACGTTAAATCAGTCAACGGACGCACCAAGACGACCGCCCAAGGCGGCGACGCCCCGGTCCGGTTTGCAGTTATCTCTTGCTCCAATTATCCTTTTGGGCGCTTCCACGTCTATCGAGAGATCAGCAAAACACCCGATCTCGACGCTGTGATCCATCTTGGTGACTACCTGTATGAGTATGGCCTTGATGGCTATGGCGCGAGTGTCGGCAAAGAGATTGGCCGCAACCATGAGCCGCCGCTAGAGATCGTTACGCTTGATGATTATCGCACGCGGCACGCACAGTATAAAACTGACGCAGACTTGCAGGCCGCGCACGCGGCGGCGCCTTGGCTTAGCACATGGGATGACCACGAAAGCGCCAACGATTCCTATCGCACCGGCGCCGAAAACCACAACCCGGAAGCGGGCGAAGGCAATTGGACAGATCGCAAACAAGCGGCCGTACAGGCCTACCTTGAATGGATGCCAGTCCGCGATCCGGAAGTCGGTAAGGCGCGCGAAGCTCTTTATCGCCGCTTCGACTTTGGCGATGTTGCGTCAGTTCTATGCCTAGAAACACGGCTGACGGGGCGGTCTGAAGAGATTAGCTGGTTTACTGAAATTGGCGGCATAGAGCCTGCTCAAATTCCGTTTGCTGCGGCCGGAACAATGGTAAAAGTGCAAAACCCAGAGCGCACAATGCTTGGCCCGGTTCAAGAAGCGTGGCTCGACGGTGAGCTAAAAGATAGCGCGAAGAAAACAGCATGGCAGGTCCTCGCCAACCAAATCGTCATGGCACGTGTTCGCCCGCCGAATTTTGCGAAAAGTTTGACCGACGCGCAGAAGGCCGCGCAAGATGTCAACTATATCAGCCTATTGATCGACTTCAGTCAGCTAGGCCTGCCGTGGAACTTGGACGCTTGGGATGGCTTTCCAGCCGCCCGCGATCGCCTTTATAAAAGCGCAAAAGACGCCAATGCACGCCTTGTGACACTCACGGGCGACACGCACACGGCTTGGGCCAATACGTTGTTGGACGCTGACGGCGACCAGCGCGGCGTCGAGTTTGGCTGTACCGCTGTCACGTCCCCCGGCTTTGGCACGTATATGAAGGCCGTCGATGACATTGGCGAACAGTTCGCGGCCGCCAATGCAGAAGTCGATTTCTACGACCCGCATGATAATGGCTGGACGCTGGTTACGCTGACGAAAGATGAGGCGAAAGCCGATTATAAGAAGGTTAGCGATGTGAAGCTGCCAGCTTATACGACCAGCGAAGTTGCGACATTCACAACGACCCGCACTTCATCAGGAATGACGCCCTTAAAACGCGTTTAGACTTGTGTGACAAAATTGGTGGATCGGCTTTCGGTCGATCCGCCCGATTTGTTGCAGTAACAACCACTTCCCAAAGCCCCCTAAAAATGCAATACGCGCGGGATTGAGGCGAGCTTCTGGCTCTCTAGCCCGGCTGGACGACATCCCGGCCTTGGCTGAATTGTACGGCGCCGCACTCAACACCCCGGCCAATAGGCCATTTTTGTAACCGCCTTACGGCGACAAATAGAAAGTATGACGATGTCGATTACACTTGAGCGTAAAGCTGAACTGATCAAAAAATTCGCCCGCACCGAAGGCGATACAGGCTCTCCGGAAGTCCAGGTTGCGATCCTTACAGAACGGATTAACAATCTTACTGGTCACTTCCAGACCAATAAAAAAGATAACCACTCGCGTCGCGGCCTCCTTACTATGGTTGCCACACGACGTAAGCTTCTCGACTATGTGAAGCGCAAAGAAGTAGCGCGTTATGATGCGCTGATTAAAGAGCTCGGCATTCGCCGCTAGGCTCGACCAAACAAGCCCGCCGATCATGGGGATCTGGCGGGCTTTTTCGTATGTACATGAAAGACAAAACGTATGTTTGATAAACACTCAGTCTCGCTGGAATGGGCCGGCCGGACACTGAAAATCGAAACGGGCCAAGTGGCTCGCCAAGCCGACGGCGCTGTGATGATCACCTATGGTGAAACAACGCTGCTCGCGACCGCAACATTCGCAAAATCTGCGAAGCCGGGACAAGACTTCTTCCCGTTGACGGTCAACTATATGGAAAAATATTACGCATCAGGCCGTATCCCAGGTGGCTTCTTCAAACGTGAAGGCCGCCCGACAGAAAAAGAGACGCTAACGTCTCGCCTGATCGACCGCCCAATTCGTCCGCTTTTCGTTGAAGGCTTTAAGAACGAAGTACAGGTTGTCCTGACTGCTGTTTCTTACGATCTTGAAAACGATCCAGACGTCATCGGCATGATCGGCGCTTCTGCGGCGCTCGTCCTTTCTGGCGCTCCATTCATGGGCCCAATCGGCGCGGCACGCGTGGGTTACAAAGATGGTGAGTACATCATCAACCCAACAATCGATCAGATGGAAGATACTGATCTTGACCTTGTTGTCGCGGGAACAAAAGACGCGGTGATGATGGTTGAATCTGAAGCGAAAGAGCTTTCAGAAGAGATCATGCTCGGCGCGGTTATGGCTGGCCATGATGCGATGCAGCCAGTGATCGATGCAATTATTCAGCTTGCTGAAGCTGCCGCTAAAGAGCCATTTGAATTTGAAGCTGAAGATGTTTCGTCTGAATTGAAGGCGATCCAAGATCTTGTTGGCAGCGAGCTTTCAAAAGCTTACCAGTTGACTGAAAAGCTTGAGCGTCAGGCTGCGGTTGGTGAAGCACGTAAAAAAGCTGCTGAAGCGCTCGTTGCGACTGAAGACAAGCCGGACGGCATGCCAGACGGCGTTTTTAAAACGGCGTTCAAAAAAGCCGAAGCCAAAACAGTTCGCGGTGACGTGATCAAAACCGGTAAACGTATCGATGGTCGCGGCCTTGCCGACATCCGCCCGATCCTTGCTGAAGCTGGCTTCTTGCCACGAACACACGGTTCTGCATTGTTCACACGTGGTGAAACACAAGCAATCTGTGTAGCTACGCTGGGTACATCTGACGATGAGCAGTACATTGATGGCCTCGATGGCCTGCACAAAGCCAAGTTCATGCTGCACTATAACTTCCCGCCATACTCTGTCGGGGAAACAGGTCGCATGGGTGGCACTAGCCGCCGCGAAACAGGTCACGGTAAACTTGCATGGCGCGCCCTAAAAGCCGTTCTGCCAGAGCACGAAGACTTCCCATACACGATCCGCATGGTGTCAGAGATTACTGAATCTAACGGTTCATCTTCTATGGCGACGGTTTGTGGTTGTTCACTTGCGATGATGGATGCAGGCGTACCGCTAAAGCGTCCCGTGTCTGGTATCGCAATGGGTCTGATCAAGGATGAAGAGGGCATTGCTGTCCTGTCTGATATCCTTGGTGACGAAGACCACCTTGGTGACATGGACTTTAAAGTGGCCGGTACAGAAGCTGGTCTAACCAGCCTTCAGATGGACATTAAGATCGCTGGTATCACAAAAGACATCATGGAAACTGCGCTTGAACAGGCCAAGGGCGGGCGTATGCACATCCTTGCTGAGATGGCTAAAGGTCTTGACGGTGCTCGCGAAGAGCTTGCCGAGAACGCACCACAGATGGAAATCATCAAAGTGCCTTCTGATAAGATCCGTGACGTTATCGGTTCTGGCGGCAAAGTTATCCGCGGTATCGTTGAAGAGTCGGGCGCTAAAGTGAACATCGATGATGACGGTACAGTGCAGGTTTCTGCGATTGACCGCCCGTCTATCGAAAAAGCACTTAAGATGATCAAAGAGATCGTTGCTGAGCCAGAAGTTGGCGAAATCTACGAAGGTAAGGTCGTTTCGATCAAAGACTTCGGCGCATTCGTAAACTTCTTCGGTCCAAAGGACGGCCTTGTACACGTTAGCCAAATGGCGAACGAGCGTATCGGTCACCCGAAAGACGTCGTCTCTGAAGGCCAGACAGTTTACGTTAAACTGATGGGTTTCGATGATCGCGGCAAAGTCCGCCTTTCAATGAAGAACGTTGATCAGGAAACTGGCAAAGAAGCGGCTCAGGAAGACGGCGAGTAATCGTCCCACCCCTCACCCGTTAGCGCCTAAAGAAAGGCCGTCTCATTTGAGACGGCCTTTTTCTTTGGAAAATATTCCGGCACCAGTGTAATTTTAATCCGAAATCGGACATATTTGAATTGACACGGAATTGTCACATAAGTTACCGATGGGTATGTTACAAAAATATGACACCCTTAAATCATCCATCCTGTTAGCAATCGCGGCCGCAGGGGGACTTACGATCGCTCCATTTGCAACCGCTGAAGTGGCCTGCCACGGGGCCGATGGCTATGGTCCTACAGTCGCCACTTATGTTACAGAAGCATCTGCTTGCATTGCCGCATCTGACGCGATCCGTACAGATTTTGCAGACGAGCTAGTTGAGCGCATGAACCGCGACCGTGCTGCAACAGGAATTAAAGCCTTACAGCGACGCACAAGTCTCGATAAAGCAGCCCAAGCGCATGCACTGGACATGGCCACACGTAATTATGCTGATCATCTAGATAAAGAAGGCCGCGATCACCTTTTCCGCGTGCGCGCTTTTGACAGATCCATGTTGGCTGGAAACACAGGCGCAAATGTCTTGATTTCAGAAAGCGGTGCTGATGCAGCGGATATATACGTTGCCATGCTGGAAGATGAGCTGAATGCTGAAAACCTCGCGCGCGAAGGGTTCACGCATGTTGGGCTTGGTGTCGTGAGGCACGGGGGCATATCATACGTTGTCCAAGTCTTCACGACGATGGAAGGCGAACTGACGCAAGATTTACCCCTGACGCTTGCAGGGACGACACCAATACGTGCCAATCTGGCGGGCAAAAGCAATGAAGCTGTTGCTTGGGGCATAACAGATGCAGTATCAGGCGAAGTTATAGCCAAGGGAAATACAAGCCGCGTTCGCGCATCCCGCCTAGGAACGTCGCCTGCCGCTGCCTTAGACATTGTGGTGAGCGCGAGTACAGACTTGCTCGTATTGAAGGGACCTTTAGTCTCAGCGCGCTAAAAATGTACCAGATACAAAAACGAGGCCATAAACTTTTTCGCGACCAAAGAAGCCGCCTGAATGCGCCTGACGTTTCCCATCGAGAAGAACTTCATCCCACAGCAAGTTACGACGCCATTGCAGCACGTGCATTCGTTCATCTTTGGTGATCTTGATATCTACTTCATGTAAACCGAGGCGGACGAGTTCTGCGTGCATAAAAAAAGCCCTTTCAGATTATTATCGAATAACGATAACATCCAAAAAGGCTTTCAGTCAAACAGATTTTTTATTGACGCTACTTCTCCGCGTGGCGCAGGAAGCGGTTGCGTAAGTCTTTGTCGGTTTTGAACACGCCCGTAAACTGGGTCGTGATCGTTGTGACGTCTTTGTGGTGAACGCCGCGCGTCGACATGCACTGGTGCTCTGCATCGATAAGAACTGCAACACCCATAGGAGCGAGGCTTTCAGTGATCGCATCACAGATTTGAGCGGTCATCGTTTCTTGTGTCTGCAACCGCTTTGAGAATATCTCAACAACGCGCGCAAGCTTGGAAATACCAACAACAGCCTGCGTCGGCATATATGCGACATAAGCCTTGCCGAGGAAGGGTGCCATGTGATGCTCACAATGGCTCTCAACGTCGATATTTCTCAACATCACGATATCATCATAGCCCTGCACGTCATCGAACGTGCGAGAGAGATATGTTACGGGATCTTCGTCATATCCAGCGAACCATTCTTTATAGGCTTTCACGACGCGCTTTGGCGTATCGAGAAGCCCTTCACGCTTAGGGTCGTCTCCAGCCCATGCGATAAGTGTGCGGACTGCGTCCATGGCTTCTTCTTGTGAAGGACGAACAACTTCTTCTGCGCGCACGATTTGATCTTTCGGAGTGATGGCATCCATGGCCATTGTATTAATCCTTAGCTGAGGGACGGAGGTCGAGCCGTGCTCACAGCGGTTCAATCAAGAACGTGCAAACCTGGACTTAACGCCCGCCCGGGGGTTGGACCCTCAGGGCGATAGTTAGGGACATAAGCACACATGCACCATGTTTCCAGACTCTCTCTACGGCAAGCCATCACGATTGGATGACATGTATACAAAAATCTACGATATTTTTATCCGGCGCACTATGTCATCAGTTCGAAACGACAGAATTCGAAGGCGAGCGATCTTGCCATGACAGGCAAGGCAATAGTGATGACAGACCAAGCAAACATTGATCGCGGATCGACCTTCGCATCGGAAATTGAAGCCGACAAAGCTCACCGCAGGAAAGCCCGGACCGCAAAACCACTACGCCGGCTCGCACCTTTTGTCCTTGCCTATCCCGGACTTTTGGCCGCATTCACGGTCTTTCTGTTCCTAGCATCTGCACTAACGCTAACATTGCCGGCGGCATTTAGGCTGGTGGTCGATTGCGGCTTCGGAGGCGCGTCAGACTCAGCGGCCTGCACCAATTTCACGCTCGGAACAGACCTGTCAGCTTATTTTGTTGGCGGGATTATCGTCGCGCTGCTTTTAGGCATGGTGAGCGCCCTTAGATACTATTTCATATCCCGGTTAGGTGAACGCGTCATCGCGGATATCCGCAAGACCGTTTATGATCACCTGCTCAACCTTAGCCCAACATTCTATGCCCAAACGCGAACAGGTGAGGTTCTGTCGCGACTAACAACAGACACAACGCTGATCCAGACTGTGATCGGATCTTCAATCTCTATTGCGTTACGGACAACGGCAACGACCTCTGGTGCCCTCATTTTGATGGTGATTGTGAGCTGGAAACTATCCCTGCTCGTCCTCGCATTGGGCCCTCTTATCATACTGCCCGTCATGGCGTTCGGTCGGCGCATCCAACGCCTGTCACGGTCCAGCCAAGATAGTCTTGCAAATGCATCAGCGCGGGCCAGCGAAAGCTTGCGTGCGATTGAAACGGTTCAAGCTTTCACGCGCGAACCGGAAGAGCGCGCCAATTTTGCTGGTGCAGTGGAACAGACTTACGGCGTCGCCTTGCGCCGAATACGCGTTAGAGCGTCAATGACGGCGATTATTTTCTCATTCATTCTCGCTGGCCTGATCGCGGTGCTTTGGTTTGGCGCTGTTCAAGTCAAAGGCGGCGCGATTACACCCGGCGCGATGACACAGTTTGTGATGTATGCCTTCGTTGCCATTAGCGGCGTCAGCATGCTGACAGAAACATATGCTGAGGTCATGCGCGCAGCAGGTGCCACCGAGCGCCTTATGGAAATTCTCGCCGCGACGCCAGACATAAAAGCGCCCTCAAACCCACGGCAGCTACCTAAGCCGATCAGGGGCCGTATCGCGTTCGAAAGTGTGGACTTTTACTATCCCGCACGGCCCGAGGCTGCGGCATTGAAAGGCGTGTCCTTTCAGGTTGAGCCGGGCCAAACGGTTGCCTTAGTTGGCCCGTCGGGCGCGGGCAAAAGCACGATGTTTCAACTGCTATTGCGCCTCTACGACCCTCAAGCGGGTAGCGTTCAAGTCGATAATATCGATATTAGGGAGCTGGACCCCAGCGCCCTGCGCGAAGGACTCTCGATCGTACAACAGAACGCCCCATTGTTTGGAGGTAGCGCGGCTGAGAATATTCGTTTTGGACGATCAAATGCCAGCGACGAAGACATGATTGCTGCGGCCAAAGCTGCGAATGCGCACGACTTTATCATGGCGCTTCCAGACGGCTATGACACACAATTAGGAGAAGCAGCGACAACGCTATCGGGCGGTCAACGTCAACGTCTCGCAATCGCGCGCGCCATTCTTCGCGAGGCACCGATCCTATTACTAGATGAGGCCACTAGCGCACTAGATTCAGAAAGCGAGCGCGCCATTCAGGATGCGTTTGAGCGCCTGTCAGCCGACCGCACAACGATTGTCATCGCCCACAGACTCGCAACTGTCCTCAAAGCCGACAAGATCGCTGTTATGGAAGACGGACATATTGTCGATCAAGGCACACATGCCGAGCTTTTAGAGCGCGGCGGGCTTTATGCACGATTTGTTGAATTACAATTTGGAATGCAGACTTGAAACCATAGAGACGAGCGATATTGGTTAGCTATGCAGTTGATCAACAAAATACTCTTCGTCATTTTTTCTCTTTTTGTCGTGCAGCCATCTATGGCTGAAGATTTCAAAAATAGTGTTTCAAGTAGCCAACCGGTATCAATTGGCGCCACATATACAATTCATTCAACAGTTCTTGATCAAAACCGACGTATCACAATTCGGCTGCCAGACGTATATAGCACCAGATCACGTGATACGTTCCCATTAATTGTAATGGTCGATGGCGGCCCAAGTCAGGACTTCCCTCATATTGCTGGGCTTCTACAGTACGCAGATCTGAACCACACACTATTGCCGGTCATCCTCGTAGGGGTCGAAACGATTGATCGACAGTATGAAATGACGCCTCCAGCACAAGACCCCCGTTACGATGAGCTGTTTGAAAGGCGGGGCGGGGCAGCGCAGTTTCGCGCCTATATTAGAGAAGACGTCCTGCCATGGATTGAAACAAACTACCGGATATCAGACGACCGAACACTTATTGGAGAGTCGTTAGGAGGACTTTTCGTTATCGACACGCTGCTGAGCGAGCCAGATCTTTTCAAAAAATACGCTGCGATCAGTCCTAGCTTGTGGTGGGACGATCTTGCAATTGCAAAGTCTGCCAAGCAATCTCTAGGTTCACTAAAACGGGGTGACCGCAAGTTATATGTGACGATGGGAAATGAAGGCTGGAAAATGCAAGAAGGCCTAGATGTCCTACTTGAATCTTTGCGCGATATCAGTCCCCGAAAATTGAGTTGGATTTATACAGATCGGCGCAATTCTGAGGAGCATGGCAGCATTTACAATCCATCTGCACTCGACGCATTTCGTCACTTTTATACGGCGCCTTTTCGCGTGGGGGCTGCGCGCAGTACCTTTTATATGTTCGAGGGCGGCATAGCGCCCAAAATATCTAGACGTGCCGACCGCAGCCTTCGCAGGACCTGTTCTGCAAAAACGGCGCACAGAACTACATTCGAAGAGATCAACGCTGATCCAGTGGAATGGAATAGTGTCTGCGTGCTTGTTAAAACCGGACCAGCTGCAACAGAAACAAATATCCGCTAGTCACCATCCATCCGCAGCGCCGCCACAAATGCCTCTTGCGGGATTTCGACTTTGCCGAACTGGCGCATGCGCTGCTTACCCTTTTTCTGCTTTTCAAGCAGTTTCTTCTTTCGGGTCGCGTCGCCGCCATAGCATTTTGCGGTCACGTCTTTGCGTAGCGCTGAGATCGTTTCGCGCGCAATGACTTTACCGCCGATCGCAGCCTGAACCGGGATTTTGAACATTTGCCGCGGAATGAGGTCTTTCAAGCGCTCACACATTTGACGGCCCCTACCCTCTGCGCGGTCTCGGTGAACTAGCATAGCAAGCGCATCTACCGGCTCATCATTAACCAGTATACTCATCTTCACGAGGTTTTCGGCGCGGTGGCCGATAATCTCATAATCAAAGCTCGCATAACCGCGCGAGATCGACTTCAATCGATCATAGAAATCGAATACAACCTCGTTAAGTGGCAGCTCATACTGCACCATAGCCCGTCCGCCGACATAAGAGAGTTCCGTTTGAATACCCCGTCTGTCCTGACAAAGTTTCAAAATGGAACCTAGATATTCGTCGGGCGTATAGATTGTTGACTTAATCCACGGCTCCCGGATTTCCGCGACCTGTACAATATCCGGCATATCAGCTGGATTATGCAGCTCAACCTCAGACCCGTCAGTCATTGTCATCTCATAGACAACGCTTGGCGCGGTTGCGATGAGATCAAGATCAAACTCACGGCTTAGACGTTCTTGAATGATCTCTAAGTGAAGCAACCCAAGGAACCCGCACCGGAAACCCATACCGAGCGCGGCCGATGTCTCCATCTCCCAAGTAAAGCTTGCATCATTCAGACGCAGCTTGCTCATCGCAGCGCGCAAATCCTCAAAGTCACCGGCATCCATTGGGAAGAGACCGCAGAAAACAACCGGCTGAACTTCCTTATAGCCCGGCAGAGCTTCAGTTACGCCGCCTTTTTCCAAGGTGATCGTGTCACCAATCGCGCAATCTGCAACTTCTTTGATCGAGGCGACAAAGAAACCAACCTCGCCCGGACCCAGCTCATCTGTATCAGTCGGTTTCGGACGGAATGTGCCGACTTTATCCAACTCGTAAGTTGCACCCGTCTTCATCATTTTGATCTTTTGCTTGCGCTTCATCACGCCGTCAAAGATACGTACGATAACCACGACCCCGAGATAGGGGTCATAATAAGCATCAACCAGTGAAGCCTTCAGCGGCTTATCAACTTCGCCTTCTGGCGGGGGCGGCAAACGATTGACGATTGCCTCAAGCACATCCTCAATGCCGAAGCCTGTTTTAGCAGAAATTTCGACAGCGTCTGACGCATCAAGCCCGATAACATCCTCGATCTGCTGCTTTACAGCAGGCACATCGGCGGCTGGAAGGTCAATTTTATTCAGAACAGGCACGATTTCATGATTTTGATCAATCGCCTGATAGACGTTGGCAAGGGTTTGCGCCTCAACCCCTTGTGACGCATCCACAATCAGAAGCGATCCCTCACAAGCGGCTAGACAGCGCGATACTTCATAAGAAAAGTCCACGTGACCGGGCGTATCCATCAGGTTCAACGCATAGGTTTCACCATCCTTGGCCGTATAATCAATTCGCACGGTCTGCGCTTTGATCGTAATACCGCGCTCTTTCTCAATATCCATCGAGTCGAGCACTTGCTCTGACATTTCCCGATCAGTCAGCGTCCCAGTGCTTTGGATCAAGCGATCCGCAAGCGTCGACTTACCGTGGTCAATGTGGGCCACAATGGAGAAGTTTCGGATTTTATCGCGTGGTGTCATAAGGGCCATATAGCCGCGCTTACACGCCGCGCCTAGCGCCTTTCGCTGCGGCGTCTTATGTCTTAGCAGAATGATGCAGTTAATGAGGCAAAAAACGGCATGATCAGGCTCTATAAACGCGGCGCCGACGGCAAGGCTCTAGCCTATCATGAAGCGTGGGTTGAACCTGAAAATCGGCGCATCGTCGAACATTGGGGCCTTCTAGGCGAAGAAGGCGAAACCGATACTTATCGGATCAAATTGCTTGGTTCTCTAAAAAAGCAGTTCAATAGCGTTCTGGACCCAGCGCGCGGCGAAGGGTTCACCGAAATTGCCGAGGGCGATTATGCTTCGCTCATCATCGAGTATGAAACCGCTGGCGGCGTAATTGGTGAAAGTACCGACAAACGTGACAACCTCGAAGAAGCCCTTAACCAAAAGCTGGGCTGGACAGGGCTTGGCTATTGCGAAGGCATTGAGACCGACGCGGGCACGATGGCTGTTGCGTGCTTTGTTGTCGATTATGATCTTGCCTTACAAATTATCGAAACCAGTCTTAAAGACACTGAGTTCGGTGATTATTCCCGAATTTACCAAGAATAGGCTAGAAGATTGCCATGGCCGATGCGCAGACCTTGATTGACAAAACGCCGACGAAACAAGTTGGCATGACGCCCGAAGGCTGGCTAACCGATAGCTGGTATCTGGCTGCGCCTTCAGCTGAAATCAAAGCGGGCAAGCAGGTCCGCAAAATGATCCTTGGTCAGCCGATTGTCGTTGGCCGCACAGAAGCTGGCGAACCCTTTGCGCTGCGCGACATCTGTCCGCATCGTCTTGTTCCCCTAAGCGCGGGCCGCCAGGTCGAGACTGACGGTCAAGCAACATTGGAATGTCCCTATCATGGTTGGCGTTTTGGCACTGATGGCGTGTGCAAGCACATGCCAAGCCTTACCGAAGACAGCCCATACGACCCGACCAAAACAAAAGTACGCCGCTATCCCACTCATGAGGCCAATGGCGCGCTATACTTATTCATTTCGGATAATCCCCGCTTTGATGATGTGCCGGATGTGCCTGTTCCCAATTTTGGGCTGCTGCCGGACAAACCAAAGTTCATTGTCGAGGATGTTTTCAACGCCCATATGGATGACGCTGTTGTCGGCTTGATGGATCCAGCGCACGTTCCGTTCGTCCATAATCAATGGTGGTGGCGCCCGCCCTCAGTCGGATTGAAGCTGAAAGAAAAGCAATTCAGTCCCGCCGAACGCGGCTGGGCGATCGATCGACATAAAACAAGTTCCAATTCGAAACTCTATAAATGGGTATTTGGAGATAATGTTGAAACCGAGATCATTTTCCAGCTTCCGGGTTATCGTTGGGAGATTATTTCAAACGACAAAGCACGTTTGCTGACGCTGACATGCCTCACGCCTGAAGGCTCAAAGAAAACGCGCGTCACGCAGTTCACATGGTGGACAGGCGCACCGCTGCTAAATCTCACGATCCCAATCGCTAAGCCGATGGGCAGAAAATTCCTGCGCCAAGACGGCGACATGGTTGATCTGCAAAACCTAGGCATGGACCATCAAAAATCGATGATGTGGATCGACGACATCGATATTCAGGCAAAATGGTATCAGATGCTAAAGAAGGAATGGACCGCAAGCCGGGCTGGCGGTCGTCCTTTTGAGAATAAGATTAAGCCCAGAACGTTGAAGTGGCGCAGTTAGCGCGTCGGGACCGGCGCATCGCCGCGATAGTCGTAGAAGCCGCGGCCACATTTTTTGCCAACCCATCCAGCTTCAACATATTTAACAAGAAGCGGGCAAGGACGATATTTAGTGTCGGCTAAGCCATCGTGCAGAACCTGCATAATAGAGAGACACGTATCTAGACCAATAAAGTCCGCCAGCTCTAGCGGACCCATCGGATGGTTCGCACCCAGCTTCATTGCCGTATCAATACTTTCCACCGTCCCGACGCCTTCATAGAGTGCGTAGACAGCTTCATTGATCATGGGGACCAGAACACGGTTCACGATAAAGGCGGGGTAGTCTTCGGCGTTGATCGTCGTCTTTCCGATACGTTCGGCAAACCCTATTGCAGCCTGATAGGTCGCGTCATCTGTCGCCAAGCCACGGATGATCTCCATCAGCTTCATCAACGGCACCGGGTTCATAAAGTGAAGACCGATAAAACGCTCTGGGCGATCAGTTGTCGAAGCTAGTCTTGTGACAGAAATAGACGAGGTATTGGTCGCCAGAATAGCGTGCGCAGGGACGACTTTGCAAAGCCCCGCAAAGATTTTCTCTTTGATTTCACGGTTTTCGGTTGCGGCCTCAATCGCCAAGTCAACCACATCAAATCTCGCGGAATCCGTCGACGTTTGAATGCGGGCTTGAGCAGCCTTCATCTCATCTACGCTGATCATGTCACGTGAGACCTGACGCGTCATGTTCTTCTCGATCGTGGCAATGCCTTTATCAAGAGCATCCTGAGAGATATCGTTCATGAGGACATCATAACCGGCCAGCGCACATACATGCGCAATACCATTGCCCATCTGACCCGCGCCAACGACGCCTATCGTTTTTATATCGGTCAAACCACGCTCCTACGAGAACATTATTTCTACGTCATCTAGCTCGCTTGCGCAGTGCAGCAAAGCAAGCCCCATGAGGCCTTTGAAACAAACACAAGCATTCGGTGTCACCTAAGGGCAACAGAGACTTACGCCATTGCGCGCTTGATCTCATCAACCAAATCCAAACGCTCCCAGCTGAAACCGCCATCAGCCTCAGGGTCACGGCCAAAGTGGCCGTACGCCGCTGTGCGCGCATAGATTGGCTGGTTGAGACCGAGCGTTGTGCGGATGCCGCGCGGACTGAGGTCCATAACCTGCATCAACACATCTTCTAACTTCCGCTCATCCACGTCACCTGTATCATGCAGATTCACATTGATGGACAAAGGCTGCGCCACGCCAATCGCGTAGCTGACTTGAAGCGTACAGCGCTCTGCCAAACCAGCAGCAACAACGTTTTTCGCCAGATAACGGCTGGCATAGGCCGCTGAACGGTCAACCTTCGTTGGATCCTTGCCACTAAACGCGCCGCCGCCATGAGGCGCAGCGCCGCCATAAGTATCAACGATGATCTTACGACCCGTCAGGCCCGCATCACCATCGGGACCGCCGATTACGAACTTGCCTGTTGGGTTGACGTAGAATTTTTCTTCTGCTGGGAACCAACCTTCAGGCAGCACTGATTGCACAACCGGACGCACCAGCTCGCGAATGTCATGCGCGCTCAAGCCATCTACATGCTGAGTGGAAACAACGACTGTGTCCACATCAACTGGTTTTCCATTTGAATAGAGCAATGTCACTTGGCTTTTGGCATCCGGCAGGAATTCAGAGCGCTCACCCGAATGACGAAGCTCAGCCATACGCTTTAGGATCTGGTGCGAATATACCAGCGTCGCAGGCATAAGCTCAGGTGTCTCAGAGCTCGCATAACCGAACATAATGCCTTGGTCGCCAGCCCCTTCTTCGGTGAAGGTCCCGGTTCCAGCATCTACGCCTGCTGCAATGTCAACTGATTGCTCGTGAAGCCAGTTCTCGAGCTTCAGGTTCTTCCAATGGAAACCATCTTGCTCGTAACCAATATCTTTAACTGCGGCGCGGACAACTGCCTCAACCTGATCACGTGTGATTGTATCTGGGCCACGCATCTCACCCAGCAATGCGACACGATTCGTTGTTGTCGCTGTTTCACAGGCAACACGCACTAAGGATGCGTCAAAGCCCGCCGCGATTGCCTCGCGGAAGTATAGATCGACCACTTCATCAGAGATCCGATCACAGACCTTATCAGGGTGGCCTTCAGAAACGCTTTCGCTGGTGAACAGAAAATCGGATGGCGTCACGTGTGCGCTCCTTAAAATTATCAACTAAAAGGTGTTCTAGTCCGGACGTTCTTAAGGCAAAGGCCTTAACTGTCCGTGGATTTTTCAAATGATGCTGCAGCAGCCCTGATTGTATCAAGTAGAGAGCGCCGTAGAGAGGCGTCTCCGATCTTTTGGAACGCTGTCACCAGCTCCATCGCTTCGCCGTCAATCACGGGCAAGGATGGCGGTGCATCAGCCTCATGCACAGTCATCATGGCTGGCACTGTTTCCAACAAATCATCAACGCCTTCATAGAAGTATGTGATCGGAACAGTTAGCGCACTTGCCATCTCAAACAGGCGGCCCGCTGAAATGCGGTTCACGCCTTTTTCGTATTTTTGGACTTGCTGAAAAGTCAAGCCAAGCTCTTCACCCAGCTGCTCTTGAGTAAGCTTTAGCTCACGGCGGCGCCATCGTAGGCGCTGTCCGACGATGCGATCGATACCGCTTGGAACCTTATTCTCGGACATACTCTACCCGCTTGTTGTGTTATTAGCGTTACGCTTAACGTCGCCAAGAGACAAAAGCTAGCCCTGCCATCAGGACAAGCGTGAGCCAATAAAATGTCTCACCAAACCTTTGATACGGTGTTGATGTCAGTTTTGCAGGCAATCCGGCCCTTACCACAGAGGATCGCCATCCAGCAGGATCACCCGGCGCAGGGTTACCGCGAGCGACCTCACGGCCATACCCGTCCACCATGGCCGTCATCCCGCGCGTGGCGACCCGGGCCATGGGCAAACCACTTTCGATGGCGCGGTATCGATTTTGAGCATAATGCTGTGCAGGGCCCAACCCGAATGGAGCTTGAAACCATGCATCATTCGATATCACAACAATCCACTCCGCCGCGTCGCGCTGCGGGCTGGCTTTGCGCACCATTTCTGGGAATAGGCCTTCATAACAAATCAGTGGAATAAACGCTGGAA
>JAQWGO010000066.1 GCA_029238175.1 Henriciella sp.
AATCCTTATGGTGCTTCGCGTCTTGAGGCTGGCGCGACTAGCAAAGCTTGCAAGGTTCGTCCCAGCTTTTGATGTCCTGGGGGCGACAGTCCAGCGCGCCGGCGCTCAGCTTCTGACCACGCTCGCTATGGCACTTGCACTCGTCTATGTCTCAGCCGTTGCACTGTACTTCATCGAAGGGGTCGGCGGCCAACAGCAAGAAAACTTTGGTTCAATCCCGCGTGCCGTATGGTGGGCTATCGCGACGCTTACCACAGTCGGATACGGCGATGTTTATCCGGTGACACCGCTAGGGCGCGTCTTTGCTTCTGTTATCGCTCTGGCGGGTATTGGTGTCGTCGCTCTACCAGCAGGTGTATTTGCAAGTGCGTTTTCAGACGAGTTGCGAGAGCGCGAGGTTTCAAAACTAAAGCGACGCGTAGAGACCGTAGAGGCGGAAAATGAAGCACTTGAGGAAGAGTTAGAAGAAGAGCTGACGCATCATCATGACTGATGCGTTGAGCGACTTGGCGATAGCTTAGCTATAATCCGCAATCCGGCTTAGTAAACGCCCGCGAAACTCAAAAAAGCTTGCGCCGCGAATTTTCACGGTCTCACCAGCTTTAACGCCATTCGGCAGATCAACCGCCGCCTTGCCCTCAAACTCAATCTCCGCCGATGCCTTACCTTCACCGATAACGAGATTAACGAGGCGCTGGCGACGATAGGAAAACGCGTTACCTGACAGTTCAGCGACTTGCCCCATGCTTTCGCGACCCTCAAAGTGCATGGACTGGCCCGTATTTGAGATATTCTCAAAGATGACGTCTTCCGTGACGCAATCGAGCATGCCTTCAATATCGCGGTCATTATAGCTCTTGATATAACGATTGATGATGTCTTCATACATAGGCAGGCTCCTTGCGATTAAGATCAGTCACTAACAAGTTTTTTCAACCGTTCGTTTCAGTTGCACTGCAACAAAAGCCATGACAAGAGAGCGAACCTTTTTCTTGAGGAGAAATTCAATGGCCCTACGTGTCGCGATTGTTGGTGCAACCGGAAATGTTGGACGTGAACTGTTCAATATTTTGGATGAGCGCAATTTCCCGGCGGATCAGGTTCACGCCGTTGCCTCAAGACGGTCGATGGGGCGCAAAATCTCATTTGGTGACAAGACACTAATCTGCGAAGATTTGGAGCAATTCGACTTTTCAAAAGTCGATGTCGTCCTGATGTCTGCTGGCGGAACTGTCTCAAAAGAGTGGTCACCAAAGATTGCAGTCGCGGGTGCTATCGTCATTGATAACTCATCGGCTTGGCGGATGGATCCTGATGTGCCGCTAATTGTGCCTGAGGTGAACGGTGAAGCCGTTCTCGGCTATGCCAAGAAGAACATCATCGCCAATCCGAACTGCTCAACAGCGCAGCTTGTGGTCGCGCTGGCGCCATTGCATCAGGCTGCGGGCATTAAGCGCGTCGTTGTTTCTACATATCAATCTGTTTCTGGCGCTGGCAAAGCCGCTATGGATGAGCTCTGGATCCAAACCAAAGGTATGTTCGTCAACGACAAGCCTACGCCTACTGAATTCTCGCGCCAGATCGCGTTCAACGTGATCCCGCAAATCGACGATTTCCTCGATGATGGCTTCACCAAAGAAGAACTGAAAATGCGGGAAGAGACGAAAAAAATTATCGGCCCAGAGATTGAGCTTGTCGCGACATGTGTCCGCGTACCTGTCTTCGTCGGGCACTCTGAAAGCGTGAATGTTGAGCTGGAAGACCCACTAACGGTTGAACAAGCACAAGAAATTTTCCGAAACTCAGACGGTGTTGTTCTGATCGACAACCCGGCGGAAGATCAGTTTGTGACCCCGATTGAGTGCGTTGGCGAGTGGGCAAGCTATGTCAGCCGTGTGCGCAAAGACCCAACCGTTGAGAATGGCATCATGTTCTGGAACGTCTCTGACAATCTCCGCAAAGGCGCCGCTCTAAACGCGGTTCAAATCGCTGAGGAACTGGTCAAGCGCGGCGTGCTGACGCCAGAGCGCGCGTTGGCCTAATTCATACGGCGAAAGATACTGCAATCTGCATGAAATAGCACTTGCATCGCTCGTGTTTTTGGGCTTTATCCGCCTCTCAGCCCGGCATGCCGGGCCGGAAAATTAGGATGCGGGCATAGCTCAGTGGTAGAGCATCACGTTGCCAACGTGAGGGTCGAGAGTTCGAATCTCTTTGCCCGCTCCAGATTTTCTCTTTTACACCCTCATGACATTCCTGAGCGCAAACATTGGCAATTGACGCTGCCAGTTTGCAACCGCTATACGCTCACCTCTACTCCGTGCCCAGATGGCGGAATTGGTAGACGCGCTACGTTCAGGTCGTAGTGTCCTTTTGGACGTGGAGGTTCGAGTCCTCTTCTGGGCACCAAGCCGCTCTCCGGAGCGGTTTTTTCTTGTATGAATTTCACATAAATACAGGCGCTTGTGAGATTATTGGCGCTTTTGGTGCTGCGCAAGGTGGGACTATTGGGATTGCGGGATAGCATGCGATCGCGCATTGTCGTTTCAAACAACGACCTTTCACTCATTTGCAGCCAACAGAGTCGATCATGCTTGCCACCTCCATATTCGAGACTGACTTAAAGCCTTTGGACGTGGTTGAGAACGTGACCCGCGAGCAATTTGATCGTGACATTCGTCCCGCTGGAAAGCCTGTCATTCTGAAAAATATCGTCGGCGAGTGGCCTTCTGTAAAGGCAGGCAGCTCTTCGTTGGAGATTCTGGCGGACTATTTTCGGGCATTGGATGTCGGCGCGTCGACGCCCACTTTCATCGCGCCTCCAAAGGTGAAAGGCCGCTATTTCTATACTGAAGACATGCGCCAGTTCACATTCGAAAAGCGAGACGTTCCGCTGCGCGCGATGATCGACAAACTGATTGAACAACAGAATGACCCTGAGCCGCTCGGAATATATGCGGGCGCGTCACCGACCGTGAATACATTGCCGCGATTTGGAGAGTCTAATCCGATGCCGCTTTTGGATGCTGAGATTATTCCGAAGGTTTGGATCAGCAATTCCGCGCAGATCGCACCACACTTTGATATTTCAGAGAATATTGCTTGTCTTGTTTCAGGTCAGCGCCGCTTTGTAATTTTTCCGCCAGAGCAGATTGAAAACCTCTATGTAGGACCGATCGACTATAATATGGCCGGGCAGCCTGCCAGCCTTGTCGACCTGACAGATATTGATCACGCAAAGTTCCCGAAGTTTGGAGCCGCGATGGCGAGCGCGCAGGTGGCAGAGCTCTCGCCCGGCGATGCGCTCTATCTGCCAAGCCTCTGGTGGCATTTTGTTGAGTCAAAAGGCCCGTTCAATGTGCTGGTGAATTACTGGTGGGACGACCTCGAGCATGGATCGCCCATGAACGTTCTGGCGCTAGCCTTGTTGGTCCTGCGCGACTTGCCCCCAAATGAGCGTGCGGCGTGGGAGACTGTTTTTAACCATTATGTCTTTGCCAAAGATGCACCGTCTGCCGCTAAGCATATTCCAGAGCCGTTCCGCGGTGCGCTTGGCGACGCCTCGCCAAACCGAGACGCGAGCATCAAAGCGTTCCTACGCGCCAAGCTTCCAAGCGTTCTTAACTAGCAGGAAAGTTACGCCTTTCGACACGGGTGCAAGTCAGCCATGTAATAAAGCCATAGGAATCTTTACCATTTTCGCCTACTGACCCGTCTTCTCATAAAGATACGAAGAAGACGAAGATGGCCCGATCCACGTTTGCCGACTATGCCGACCGTTTGAACATAACCAGCTGGGCTCAAACCCAGCGTGATACGTTCACGCCAAGCCGGATCAGAATTGAAGTCCTCGCGGGCCTAACCGTTGCTTTAGCGCTCGTGCCTGAAGCCGTGGCATTTGCCTTTGTTGCGGGTGTTCCGCCGCTTGTTGGTCTCTATGCCGCTTTCATCGTTGGGCTTGTGACCGCCATCTTTGGCGGGCGCCCTGGTATGATCTCTGGCGCAACTGGCGCGCTCGCCGTTGTTATGGTCGCCTTGGTGGCTGATCACGGCGTCGAATATCTATTCGCCACCGTTGTGCTGATGGGCATCATGCAAGTTGGGGCAGGGGTGTTCAAACTTGGTAAGTTCATTCGCCTTGTTCCGCACCCCGTGATGCTTGGCTTTGTGAACGGCCTCGCGATCGTTATTGGGCTGGCCCAAATTGGCCAATTTCAAGTGCCCGGAACGGCGACGCCAGACCCGCACAGTTTCCTGCCGAACGGTGACTGGATGCCAACGGGTGAAATGCTCATCATGATCGGTTTGATCGGTCTAACGATGGCAATTATCTGGGGACTGCCAAAGCTCACAAAGGCCATCCCGGCCCCGCTTGCGGGCATCGGTATTGTCGCTGCGATTGTTATTGCGTTCGGGCTGAACACGCCAAACGTCGGAACGCTTGCCGATATTAAAGGCGGCCTGCCGAGCTTCCACATTCCGTTCACAACATCCAGCGAAACAGTCTATGGCATCTTCGAAATGGGTGACGGTTTTGCGCCGATCCCGCCACTAAACTTGGAAACACTATACATTATCTTCCCATATGCGCTGATCCTTGCAGCGATTGGTTTGATCGAAAGCCTTTTAACGCTGAACTTGGTCGGAGAGATTACGAATAAGCGCGGCGGTGCATCTCAGGAATGTGTGGCTCAAGGCACATCTAACATCATCACCGGCTTTTTCGGCGGCATGGGTGGCTGTGCAATGATCGGCCAATCGATGATCAACGTGAAGTCCGGTGGTCGTACGCGCCTATCTGGCATCGCTGCTGCCTTGTTCCTCCTCGCCTTTATTTTGGTGGGATCACAATGGATTGAGATGATCCCGCTCGCTGCCCTTGTCGGCGTGATGTTCATGGTCGTTATTGGCACGTTCGCTTGGAACAGCCTTCGCATCATGCGCAAGATCCCGTGGATGGATGCGTTTGTCATCATCCTCGTCACGGGTGTCACAGTTGTTGAGGATCTGGCCGTTGCGGTTGTCGTCGGCGTGATAGTAAGCGCACTCGCCTATGCGTGGAACAACGCCAAACGTATTCACATCATCGAACGTGACAGTATCCGTGAACCCGGTGCCCGCGTTTATGAACTGGAAGGCCCACTTTTCTTTGGTTCGACCGATGGTTTCGCTGAACTATTCCATCCTGATGAAGATCCAGACGTCGTAATTGTCGACTTCATGCGTTCACGCGTCGTAGATCAATCTGCGCTGCAGGCGATTGAGGATTTGGCGGCGAAGTATGAGGCGAAAGGTAAGACGCTGAAACTGCGCCACCTCTCCCGCGACTGCCATAATCTACTGACAAATGCCGGGCAGCTAATGGTCGATAGTGCAGATGATCCAGATTACGAGATCGCCGCTGACTATAATGTACGCACAGGCATCTTTAGCGGTGGGCATTGATCCAGCCTCCATGCCACGCTAACGCGGATGCATGATTGATACTGTTCTGACTAAAGTTGAGGGCGGCGTAGGCTACATCACCCTCAATCGCCCCGAAGCGTTGCATGCGCTGAACTTGCCAATGTGTAAGGTCATCCTTGCTGCGCTAAATTTATGGCGAACTGACCCTGAAGTTCATATGGTTATGATTGACCATGCGGATGGATCACGAGGTTTTTGCGCTGGTGGTGACATATCGATGCTTCGCGATAGCGGGATGGGAGACGGCTCCGAGGCGAGGGCGTTCTTTGCGGAAGAGTATCGCATGAACGTTGCGATCAAGTCGTTTCCAAAGCCATATCTCGCCATCATGGACGGTGTCACGATGGGGGGCGGTGTTGGCCTTTCCGTTCACGGAAGCCATCGCATAGCGACTGAACGAACACTGTTTGCAATGCCAGAGACGGGTATCGGGCTGTTTCCAGATGTTGGCGGCGGTTGGTTTTTGCCGCGCCTTAAAGGTGAACTTGGAACGTGGCTCGCCTTGACCGGCGCTCGCCTGAAAGGTGCTGATGTCACCGCTGCGCGTGTCGCAACGCATTTCTTGCCGTCTGAGCTTGTACCTAACCTTAAGAAGCAAATTTCCGCTGCGGATTTTTCCGGCGGAGCTTCAGAATTACTGGGTGCGATACTTGGCGGCTTAACGCACGCCGTTCCTGTTGGAAGCTTTGAAACCAATATGCAGACCATCAACGATTGCTTCGCTGGTGATCGTGCCGAGGCTATCCTGACCGCGCTAAAAGTAAGTGGAGGCGAATGGGCTGTGAAACAGGCAGAGATAATCGCGACTAAGTCACCTGAGACCGTAAAAGTAGCATTGCGCCAAGTGCGGGAAGGTGCCGCCTGTGAGACGTTTGAAGACAATATGCGGATGGAATATCGAATCGGCTGGCGCAAAGTGCAGTCGCCCGACTTTATTGAAGGCGTGCGGGCAGTCATCGTGGACAAGGATCATGCACCCAAGTGGTCTCCTGCGACTTTGGAGGAGGTCAGCTCTGAATATGTCGACACGTTCTTTGCACCACTAGGCATAGAGGAGCTGAGCTTTGACTAATCTACGCGATGAGCTTGAGGCGTGGTGCCAATCATATGTGACGGCGTTTAGCGCCTATGATGCCCCCGCAATATCGTCCCATTGGACATTTCCTGCCGTGATTGCGCAATCGGGACGCTCACTCAGTTTCAAGTCAGCTGAACACTTCGATCAAAACACTTCGGCCCTCTTAGGGTTTTACAAAGCGCAGGATGTCGACAAAGCCGTGCGGACGGTTGTCGATTTTTTGCCGATGAATGATGAAACTGTTGCGATGACAGTCGCTGACAAGATGCTGACACCAAAAGGTGAAATCATCGTCGAGTGGCAAGCTGCCTACGTCTTGCAGCGCATTGATGGTAAATGGCGCGCGGTTATGGCGTTGGCTGATGGAGAGGTTTCTGCGTGGGCAAACCGTGGCACGCCGCTCGGAAAAGCTCCGAAATAGCCATTTCGCCCAAGAAACGTAACACTTTTGACTGTTTTGTTAACCAACTGTGCTTGCAAACAAGATCTGATTAACGAATTCTCAGGATCATTGCTGTAACTCTGTTCAAACTACAACAAAAGTTGAGTGGTGATGGCAATGACAATGACTTATGGCGCAGCCGAGGCTGTGAACGAAACTGTGAGCGTGGCGGAAAGCTTCGTGAAATCTCTTTCCCTTCTGGAGCAGGCACATCGCCGCCTCCATGATGTTGTGAAAGACGACTTGGAGAGAGGTGGCGAGCGCCATCTAACGGGTGTTCAAGCACTTCTCCTTTATGAAATTGGTGAGGATGAGACCCCGGCTTCTGTATTGCGTTCGCGTGGTGCGTTTGCAGGTACTAGTTTGTCTTATAACGTTAAAAAACTTCAAGAAGGCGGTTACCTTATCCAGTCTCGCTCTGAGCGTGATAAGCGTACGGTGCGTTTGAAGCTAACTGAGCGCGGTCTTAAAGTTCGTAAGCGCGTTGAAAACCTTTTCGACCGTCAAGCGACGGCACTAGAGCCTACGGCGAGTGTTCGGCCTGATGATTTAAGTCAATTGAATAAGACTGTTTCTCGTCTCGAACGCTTCTGGTCTGACCAGATTCGGTTCCAGCTCTAGTTTTATTTGAAAATATGTAGCGAATACTTGCAAGCCTGCTACAGGTTGGCTTGTGAAGGAATTCGTTTTCATATGTTCTTGGATGCTGTTGTGGCCGATGGCTGCGGCAGCGCCTTGGGTTGAGGCAGAAGGCGGGCTTTACGCTCGCGTTTCTCTGGCTTCGGAAGAGGTTGAGACCCTGCAAGGGCATAGGGCTGACGCCTATGCGGCCTATGGCCTGACGGAAAATCTTACCCTAACGTTGAAAGCAGAAGCTTTTGCTTATGGCGATGCCGAAGACTTTAACGCACAAGGGTGGCGCGCCACCGCGAGGCGAAGGCTTTATCAAAAAGGCACGTTCGTGATTTCCGCTGAAGCTGGATTGCTGCAGGGCGCCGCTATTGGTGGGCGCAATGGGTGTGAAACGCTTGGCGCGGAAGTGCGGGGCGGTTCCGCATGGACCGGAAAATGGCGCAAACGTGAAACTTATGTTTTTGGTGAGGTCGCAGCTCGCTTTCATAGTGGATGTAACCGGGAGCGCTACGAGTTTGGTATCGGACAGCAGGCGACCAAAAACGTCTGGAACGTCACGCAAGTTTGGATCGAGCGTGGCAGTGAGAATGCGAAGTCTGACAAAGTGCAATCTGAAATCATTATCAGAGACGGTTCGGTTGACTATTCACTAGGATATCGAAATGAAAATGGCGGCCGATTTCAGGAAGAAAGCATCTTTATTGCTCTCGCCAAACGATTTTGAGGGTGTTTTCGCGCGTCTGCTTGGCGTAGAAGCAATTCATGCCTGATACAGCCGCTGATATACAACCAAAGCTAAATCGAAAAACTCTTATTGAGGGTCTCGATGCTTTAGAGGAAAAGCTACTCTGGCTCGCGAGTTGGACGATCCATAATGCCAATCATTTGCGAGAAAACCGTGATGGCCTGAAAGTTGGCGGGCATCAGGCCAGCTGCGCCTCGATGACAACTTTGATGGCGGCTCTATACTTCCATGCTCTGCGGCCGCAGGACCGAGTTGCGGTAAAGCCGCATGCTTCTCCAGTTCTACATGCTGTTGAGTATCTATTCGGACGCCAAACGCAGGCGCAGATGGAGCTATTTCGAGCATGGGGTGGAATGCAGTCCTATCCTTCTCGTACCAAAGACCAAATCCGGGTCGATTTCTCAACAGGGTCGGTTGGTCTGGGCGTGGCGGTTACGGCTTTTGCTTCCTTGATCCAAGACATGTGGATTGCGCGCGGCGAAATTGATGAAGCAGATGCCGGGCGGTTCATTTCACTGATGGGGGACGCGGAGCTTGATGAGGGCAATATTTATGAGGCTTTAATTGAGTCGTATAAGCACGACATTCGAAACACTTGGTGGATCGTCGACTACAATCGACAAAGCCTTGATGCGACGACATCGGAGAAGATGTTTGATCGCTTTGATGATATTTTCGAGACGGCCGGTTGGGAAGTTCTGACCCTGAAATATGGAGCGCGTCAGCGGGCGGCGTTCAAGAAACCGGGCGGCGCGCGGCTTCGTAACTGGATCGATGATTGTCCAAATGATCTCTATGCTGCGCTGACCTATCAGGGCGGTGAGGCTTGGCGGAAGCGTCTTTCAGAGGATCTAAAAGAGTCACCCAAAACACTTGAGCTGTTGGCTCACTATAGTGATGACGAGCTATCAAGCTTGATGACAGAGCTTGGTGGCCATTGCCTTGTGACGCTGCTCGACGCGTTTGAGCAAGCAGCAAGTTCGGAAGTGCCGAAACTGATTATCGCTTATACGACTAAGGGGCGGAAGCTTCCATTTCAGGGTCATAAGGACAACCACTCTGGGCTGATGACGGTTACCCAGATGGAAGAGTTTCGTCAGAAACTGGGCGTCGAGAACGGTGACGAATGGGGTGAGCTTGCCGGTTTAAATGCCAAGAGGGCCAAATCCGCCAAATCTGTTCTGCGCGCGGCGCCATGGCGCGAGGCTAAAAAGGAAACGCGTTCCGCCCCGGCTGTCTCGGTTCCAAATTTGGCTAGCATGCCAGATCCAGGGCGTGGTAAGATATCTACTCAGATTGCGTTCGGAAAAATCATGAACGACCTCGCGCGCGAGGAGACGGATTTTGTGTCCAGAATCGCAACAACTTCGCCGGATGTAACTGTTTCTACAAATCTAGGCGGCTTCGTGAATCGTAAGGGCTTGTTCTCAAGAACAGCGAGTGAAGACGTGTTTAAGCAGCGCAAAATCGCTAGCCCTCAAATTTGGGCGCACACGCCTAAGGGGCAGCATGTTGAATTGGGGATCGCCGAGAACAACCTCTTTCTAATGCTCGCGGCAATGGGGCTATCCAAAGACTTGTTTGGCCAGCGTATTTTCCCGGTTGGAACGGTTTACGATCCGTTTATCGCGCGTGGTCTCGATGCGTTGAACTATGCTTGCTATCAGGATGCGCGGTTTATATTGGTCGCAACACCATCTGGAGTAACATTAGCCCCAGAGGGCGGCGCGCATCAATCTATATCATCGCCGTTAATCGGGATGGGACAGCCCGGCCTGACATATTGGGAGCCAGCTTTTGCCGATGAGGTTCGTGTTATTCTGCAAGAGGCTTTCGATGCGATTGAGCGACCAGAGGGTGGATCCAGCTATCTACGACTTTCGACACGTCAAATCGATCAAGTCGATCGCGAAATGACCGATGAGTTAGCAAGTGATATCCTGAACGGTGCGTACTGGGCTAAAAAGCCAAGCGGCGATGCGAATTTGGCGGTGGTGTATAGCGGAGCGATTGCACCCGAAGCTATGTCGGCGTGGGAGCAGTTAGTTGAAGATGTGCCTGGCATTGGTTTGCTGGCGGTTACGTCTCCAGATGTTATTCATCGTGACTGGATGGCGTCAACACGATCTCCTTGGACGGGAGAGGCAGGTGCAACAAGTCATATTGAGCGACTGCTTGGTAAGTTATCGTCTTCATCCGGTTTGGTGACGATTATCGATGGTGGCCCATCAACATTGTCGTGGATGGGTTCGGTGCGAGGACAGCGGGTTCGAGCGCTTGGTGTTGAGCGCTTTGGTCAGACAGGCGACCTGCCTGACCTCTATCGTGAGTATCGTCTAGATGCCAATGCAATATTGGACGCTGCAGCAAGCTTGTTAGCTTAGCCTTACTGGGTTGGTGTTTCGTATCCTGTTTCTGCCATGATGTAGGCAATTACAGCGAGGCGATCTTTTTCTTTGCGAACGCCTGCGAAGCTCATTTTATTGCCAGGTAGGAAGTTGCGTGGACTGACGAGCCATTCATCAAGCTTCTCCGGTGTCCAGACGAAGTTCGCTTCTTCAACGGCTTTTGAATACTCAAACCCTTCGACACCGCCAATTTCGCGTCCAAAGACGCCGTATAAATTGGGGCCGACGAGGTTTTGACCGCCCGCGCCTAATGTATGGCAGGACTGACAGAGCTTAAAAGTGCGTCGACCAGCTTTGTAGTCTGCAGATTTGTAAGGTTCCGGTAATGCTGCGAACTCTTCGGCCGGACCCGTTGGTACTGCGACGGGTGTAGCTGGCGCTGAGGCGTCACTTGAGGGGGCGGGCGTAACTACCGGTTTTTCAACAGTTTTTTGTGCCGACGATGTTTCGGTTGATTCGCTACCACCACATGCTGTGAGGAGGCTCAATGCGGTTCCGGCGGCGAGGATGGTTTTTGAAAAAGTCATTTAAAAGCGGGCCTTTAGTGTTTCTTGTTACGTAGTGTGCCCTCATTTCGTCGTCCTGAAAAGAGGTTGATTAGCCGCGGCAGCCCACTGAGGTCGTCAATTTCCTGCGTTCTAAAGAGACTAGGCGCAATCTGTAGCAAATACAGGCGGTTAAGCGGGATGTTAACCATGTGCGTGTAATCTGAGCCCATAATAAAAAAACCAGATGGTGGTTGAAAATGAAATGGGCGATGTGTTGACTGACCGTATTAGCGGCAGTTCAGTTCTCGTCGGCGCAAGCAGCGCCGAACGATTCCAATGTTTGGATCGCAACGCTACGGGCCTGTCAGGGCTAAGTGGAGCGGCCTTCCGGCCATCCAATGAGTTTGCGATCGATCCTCTCTGCTGCAGCATTTGCTGCTGTCCTCGGGCTATTTGGCGGCGCCGAGGCTCAATCTGTGGCACCTACGCCGCCGACAGAGTTGGGTATTGAGAATACGCAGGCACATTTGCCGACTGAGGCAAGAGAGATTTCCGACGCTGTTGATGAACGGGCTGTTCCAGCCGGCGCAGCTATTGATGTTGCGCCTGAAGCTGCAGTATCCATTGAGCATGTAGACATGATCATTGAAGGCGCGCTGACCTCCGTTCGCAGCCGTACGATGGGCGAAACACAGCAATTTAACCTGACGGATGTTGGTGAAGCACTTCGCAGCCGCGTCGAACTGCATGACACCCTGCTTGGGTATCATCGGTTCCAAGATGGCGCACTCATGTCGATCAACATGACTGACGGCAAAGTACGCTCAAACAAGGTGGTTCTTGGCAAGCTGCCGAATTTTGAACCGCGTGAGACAGCCGATCCTTGGATCGCTATCAATGCTGTTGCAGTTATGACTGGAACGCACGTCAGCAAAGACGATCAAGGCCGCACCGTTCTTAAGCTGGACAAACGATTGAAGCCCCAGTTTGGTTTGGAACTATGGGTCAACGGCGCTCCAGTAGACACATTTGACAATCAACCACGTACAATTGGCGCGGTACTGCTGCTGCCTCTGGAAGAGGTTGTTGATGCGCTGGGCCACACACTGACTGACGAAAACGGTGTGATTACTGTCCTGAGAACACAGGATCAGGCCCGGATTAGCCTCGAATTGGCAACCGGTCTTATCTCGGTGAATACGACGCCCCGAGGTGTCACACCAGATATGCAGTTTGCATAACGCGACACGCTGCTTTTGCCGTTTACTGCGGTTGAAACGCTTATAGGTACGCATATCAAGCTGGCGCCTGGCTCAAACCGGGTCGAGGTGACTCTGGACAATCGCTTGGATTCCACCGCCTTGCCGGGCCAAGATGTCTCTGATGAAGCGAAGAATACGCCGTTTACGGTTGAAGCGCTAAGCTACGAGATTAGTGATAGAGGTCCGCTGCGGGCTGAAGCAACAGCGTATGTCGGCACCTACAATTTGCGCGCTCAAATCGAATCAGCGGGCGGTTTGGAAGACTTTGCGAGCTCACAGCCTGCGTGGGCGTCGGTCGATATCGCGTCGTTGAAGGGCTGGAATGCGACGATTGGCGACTATAATTCAAGTTTCCGCGAACTGTCAGGTACAGGACAGAACCGTATTCGCGGCGCCTCTTGGCGCACACAGAAGCCAAGTGGGACGATCCTAGCAATTGCGGCGGGCGTGCCGTTGACTGGATCGAAAGCTGAAAGCGACCGTGTTGCTGTTCCGGAGTTTGGTGGTTTTGCTGCTGGTGCACGCCTAGTTTCGAAAGATCAGAACCAAGATATAGGTATTGCAGCGACCATCTCCGAAGACGGTGAGAACGGGATAGCGGTTATTGGTGGCCAAAAACAATTCACGTTCGAGAATGACGATAAAGGCTTTCAGAGCGCATATGTCGCCGCTGATATTGGTGCATTCACGGGTGAAACAAGCGGCGCCGATATTCGCGCGCGTGGTAGTGTAAACTACGCTGTGAATAGGCAGGTCGGCTTGACGGCGACGGGATCGTACGATGGTGCGAAGTTCAATTCAGGCGCTGGACGCGCGAACTTCTCAGGTGTGTTTGATAACCGCGTTGGAGCCGTAACTAACGTATCCGGTTCAGCGCTTTGGCGCTCTGATCAGCCTTGGGGGGCTTTCAAGCGCACTTCGATTGGTGTTCGCGCTTCGCTAAACCATCGCGGCGGGGAGAGCGAGCGCACAAACACCGGGCTTTCGGCAAGCTTAACAACGTAAATTGGTGATGCTGGGCCAACGGTCTCTGCGAATATTCAACAGACCCAGCTGTCTGGCCCTGATGGTGATGTAACAACTTCGGTTGTTCGCCTGCGTGCGGCGCAGCGTTGGAAGTGGGCGAATGCCACGGCGTCTTACGTCAATTCTACAACGGACGCGCCAGACACTGAAGGGCGTCAGCAGCTGACCGCCGCCATTCAGGCGAAGCCTTTCCGCAAGAACTTTGAAAACGGCGCGTCTTTGCAAATCGCGCCGAATGCTACGCTGAACTGGGATGGCGAAAGCACCGATATTCGCGCCGGCGCGTCTTTGTCAGGCACTTCAGGGCGCGCACTCGGCGACCGCTTGACGGTTACCGGCCGTCTTTCAGCGCTTTCAGACTTCTCAGGCGAGGAAGAAAACTCTGCGGGAGCCCGGTTCTACGGGAATCTTCAGGCGCGTTACCGGTTGGGAAAGAATACAGAGATCACTGCGATCTATTCGGATGACTTTAGTGGTCATAACGATCTTTCAATCGGTCTTCGTGGCCGCGTAACATTTAATGAACCACGCATTCAACGCCTACCGGATGAGGGTAATGGTGTTGTTTCGGGCCGTGTTTTCCTTGATCGCAACCGTGACGGCATTCGCCAAGCGGACGAAACCGGTGTTCCGGGGGTTTTAGTGAAGGTAATTGGCACGCGTGTCGGCCTGAACACCAATCGTGAGGGCTATTTCACCATCCAGAACGTCCGCCAAGGTCTATATTCTATAGGAGTTAGCAAGCGAAGCCTGCCACTTGGCTATATGGTTCCCGAATTTGCTGAACCGCGCGTTACTGTTGGAAGTGGCCGCAAAACTGAGGTCGAAATTCCGATTATCCTTTCTGGTCAGGTACGCGGCGCGATTTTCGTAGATGAGAATGCAAATGGCGTGACGGATAAGGGCGAGAAGCGGCTTGAAGGCCAATGGGTGCGGTTGATTCCAGAGGACGGCGGTGATCCGCGCGTCATTCAGTCCGCATCATTCGGGCAATACGGGTGTGAGAATATTGATCCGGGTCAATACCGGCTGGAGGTTACTGTTTCGGGAATGCCGGTTGTGCAATTGGTTGAGGTTACCAATGAAGACCCATTCGTGGTTCAATCTGTCCCTGTGCCGCCAGATATTGCGAATAGAGGCGGCGGCGTTGACCTGTCCGCAGGTATTCTTGGAGAGCCTTGATACGAAAAAGCCCTGACCGATGTCAGGGCTTTTTTTTGTTATAAAATAGGGGTTTAAGCCT
>JAQWGO010000069.1 GCA_029238175.1 Henriciella sp.
CCGCGTATGGGTGAGCGCCAGATGATCCAGCAAGACGGACGGTTGATGTCGACGCGTTCTGTTCGTGGTCAGCTTGGTTATGCAGAGAACTTCCTGCGCATGTGTTTCTCAATTCCGGCAGAAAAATATGTTCCTAACCCGGTACTCATTCGAGCAATGGATCGTCTACTTATTCTCCAAGCTGACCACGAGCAGAACGCGTCGACATCAACCGTCCGTCTTGCTGGATCATCTGGCGCTCACCCATACGCGGCAGTTGCTGCTGGTGTTGCTTCACTTTGGGGGCCAAGCCATGGCGGAGCCAACGAAGCTTGTCTCAGAATGCTAAGAGAGATCGGCAGCGTTGAGCGTATTCCTGAGTTTATCGCTCGCGCTAAGGACAAAGACGATCCGTTCCGCCTCATGGGCTTTGGTCACCGTGTTTACAAAAACTATGACCCGCGTGCGAAAGTTATGCAGCAGACTGTGCATGAGCTCATGGAAGCGCTGGATATCAAAGACAGCCCAATCATGCAGATTGCTGTTGAACTAGAAAAAATCGCGTTGGAGGATCCCTACTTCGTTGAGAAGAAGCTCTATCCAAACGTCGACTTCTATTCAGGTATCGCGATGGACGCGATTGGCTTCCCAACAGACATGTTCACTGTTCTGTTCGCGATGGGTCGAACAGTCGGCTGGGTGTCACAACTCAACGAGATGATCGAAGATCCATCTCAGCGCATCGGTCGCCCACGTCAAATCTACACTGGTGCAGCAAAGCGCGATTTCGTGCCGATCGCTAACCGTTAGACGCAACACGCAAGATCGCTCGTGCGGCGATCTTAGACGCCTTTTCATCGCCCTCTCCCATTCGGGAGAGGGCTTTGTTTTGAGCATCTATTTGGGCGTAGCGGGCGGCTTCATCTTTGAGAATTCGAACAGCCTCTTCCGACATCACGTCGGGCCTCAGCGTAGTTTGCAAATATTCAGGTGCAATCTCAGTATCATCAGCGGCAATGTTTAATAGCGTTATATGCGTTGGCTTGTAGAGGAAAAATCGCGCGATCGCCCATGTCATCCAGCCTGCTTTATATGCCACCTGAAATGGGGTGCCTTGAACAGCAAGTTCACTGGTGACGGTACCTGAACACGCCAATGCATAATCAGCGGCGGCCATTGCGTCCGGCCCGCTTTGGTCTGTATCCGTAATTGTCGCCCACTCAGTCACATAGGGAAACTGCTCTAAAAACGGCTCACGGATCGATGCTGCGGGCAAAATCACCACATGCACTTCCGGGAATTTTTCCTTGGTCAGCTTAGCAGCCTCAATGAGAGCAGGCGCAACGCGTCTGATTTCGCTGGGTCGACTTCCCGGCAAAACCAAAAGTAATTTAGCTGTGTCGGAGAAGCCGTACTGCCCTCTAAACTTTGCGCCGTCGCCTTTGTCGGTGCGACTTAGTGCAGGGCTTCCCATCACAGTTACAGGCAAACCAAAAGGCTCGTAGTAAGGAACCTCCATCGCGTGCAGGCAAACAAGATGATCGACGACTGCGGCAAGTTTCTTGGCGCGCCCGGCACGCGTGGCCCAAACCTGCGGCCCGACCAGCTTAACAATCTTGATCTGCGGAGCTTGTTCCTTCAATCGTTCGGCAATACGGATCATGAAGCCCCATGAATCGACCAATACGACTGTATCTGGATTAAACGCGATAATGTCTGCAACAGCAGCATCCACAAGTTTCAGAACCGTTCCGTAGATCTTGAGGCCGTCAAATATCCCAACGATAGAGAGCGGCGAAACGTCTATTGGAGATACGATACCCACCTTAGCGAGCTCGCCCCCGCCAATGCCGGCAAATTTGGTGTGAGGGGACAATTCCTTCAGGGCTTCGACCGTTTCACGGGCCAAAAGATCACCAGAAGCTTCGGCGGCCACCATATAGATGCGCGGCGCCGTCATCACGGCCAATCTTTCGAGAACCCGTATAGGAACAAATTCAAACGGTTCGCTTCTTCGCGAAGGGATTTCTCATCCAGAAGAAGCGCGCCTCCAGCCTCAAATCCGATCCCCGCAAGGCCAGCATTTGCAGCACCTTCAAGCGTTTTCAACCCAATCGTCGGCAGATCAATCCTGCGATCTTGGCCCGGCTTTGGCCGTTTCACCAAAACACCAGACCGGTTCGTCTGCGTGCCGCGAATTTCCTGAGGCAGGGTCCCGCAGCGCTGAAGCATTTGATCGGTACCTTCCTGAGCCTCAACACAGAGCACCAATCCGGCATTCACGATAGTACCCTGTCCGATATCCATTCGCCCGATTTCGGCCGCGACATGTGCCGCTTTCTTTATATCCTCAAGCTGCGCTTCTGTTGGAGTCGGGCCCGCTAGATGCCCCTCTTGCGCAAGAAGGTTTCCAGCCGCTTGTTCGGCACCAATGATTTCAAACCCTTCGGATTCAAACGTCTTCGCCATGAGCGTTAAGAGAGCGTCATCACCCTTACTCGCCGCAGCGATGACCTTCGGAAGAAAAGAGATGCCCTTTAAGTCTGGCTTCAAAGCTGAAAACTCGGGGCGTTTAACGATCCCAGCAAAGCAAACTTGTTTGCAGCCTGCTTTGTGGAAAGCTTTGAATATTTTACCAATTTCAGCAATCGCGACGATCTCACCGTCATACCCCGACAGTTCCGGCTCAACGAATCCTTTTAGACGCAGAACATAAACACCCTGCCCACGCGCCACCGCTGCCTCGGCAACAGAAACTGGCAATTGTCCTAATCCTGCGATGATACCTAGGGGTGCCAAAGCGCAATCTCCTAGCGCGGCAGGCACAAGGCCCGGCTCTTATTGCTTTTGATGAAGTTCACAATTTCCATGACTTCAGGACTATCGGCAAAGGTTATAGCCGTATCTTCAAGGCGTTCGGTAAACGTGCCTTCTTTAGCGTATAGCATGCGATAGGCTGACCTTAGACTACGGATTGTGTCCCGGCCGAACCCCCTGCGCTTCAAGCCGACAACGTTGAGGCCAGCAAGGTGAGCGTGATTTCCGACGACTGACCCATAAGGGATGACATCAGCAACAAGAATTGCGCCGCCGCCGACAAAAGCGTGATCACCAATGCGGCACCATTGATGGACGGCCACTGCGCCGCCGAACCAAACTTGATCGCCAGCCGTCACATGCCCGCCAATGTGTGTATTATTCGCAATGACGCACTTATCGCCAATCTGGCAATCATGCGCCGCGTGCGTGTGCGCCATGAAAAGACAGTCACTACCGATTTTCGTCAGACCGCCATGCTCTGGTGATCCAGTATGGAGTGTTGTGTGCTCACGCATGATAGTACGCGCACCAACCTGAAGCCGGGACTCATCACTCGGTTTGTAGCCAAGAACTTGAGGTCCGCCACCAATGACCGAGCCAGGATGGATCTCAACACTGTCACCTAGCGTCGTCCGCCCGGTCACCATTCCTTTTGGAAAGATCGTGACATTATCACCAAGTTCAACGCCGGCGCCAATATAGGCAAACGCACCAATGGATACGTTCATACCAAGCTGCGCGCCATCTTCAACGATTGCGGTCGGATGTATCTCTACACTCATACAGAAGGTTTCTTTCCACGTTTAACTTGACGTTGGAGCCAAGCGACTTCGCGCAAGAATTGTCTGAACGGTTTCGCGGGACGGCCGCCCCATGTCTCGCCAGCGGGCACATTTGACATAACACCGGCATCAGCGGTCAAAATCGCGCCTTCGCCAATCTCTAAATGATCGGCAATACCAACACGGCCGCCCATCAAAACACCGTCACCGACATTCACTGTGCCTGAAATACCGGAGAAACTTGCCATCAAAACATTTCGCCCAATCACAACATTATGCCCGATCTGAACGAGATTATCGATCTTACTGCGTTCACCGACAATCGTATCAGAAAAAGCGCCGCGATCGATACACGTGTTCCCACCAATCATTACATAGTCTTGAATGATGACTCGTCCCCATTGGGGAACATCAACAGCGCCTTCTGGGCCAGACGTCACGCCGAACCCGCTCTCACCGATACGCGCACCGGAGAGAATATTCACATGGTTGCCAATAAGCGCGCAGCGGATAGATGCGTTTGCTCCAATCTTCGTGCCCATACCAATTTGTACCCCCGGCCCAATAACCACATTTGGTCCAATCACGGAACCGGCCCCGATTGAAGCTCCAGCGCCAATAAACACACCCGGCGCAATCTCCGCATCAGGATGAATAGAGGCGTCATCGCCTTCAGCTGACCACGACTTTAGCTCAAACAGCGCTTCCGCTGCATGGATATGCGCCAAACGCGGTATAGCGACGACAAGCGGGATCACACCCTCGGGCAGGCCTTCAGCGCTCGCCTCTTTTACGAAACATGCAGTCGCCGTCGCGCTTACATTCGCCGCTGTCTTTGCGTTGCCCTCGTGAAAACAGATATCGCCGGGTCCAGCAAGTCCAGCCGCGGCGATGCCTGATATCTCGGCATCGGTCGCTTCAGAAAGATCGAAACCACAAATGGCAGAAAGGGCCCGCAGTGTCTGCGAACCCTTAAAGTCATAAAAACGAGAATCTAAGGCCATCGGCGGTATCGACTATCGAGCAGGTTGCGTTGGCATCTTCTGACGAACGACAGAGATCGTAGGTGTCTTAGCATCCATCTTGCTTATCACGAGCGCTGTTACATCAATGCTTGGATCAGTATAAACAGCTTCAGCGCGATCAACCATCAATTGCGCGCCCTTCTCGGTCACGACTTCCTGTAGCACTGGACGCAGCGCGACGTAGAAATCTGACCACGCTTTGCGCTCGGTCAACTGTAATTCGCCCGAAGCGATTTGACGGCGGCGATTGAAGTCCTGAGCCTTGCGCGCATACGTTTCAACTTTTGTCTTGAGCGCCGCATCTGCCCGCATTGCTTGCGGCGTCATATTCGCCGTCTGAGCTTCGATACTCTTGCTCTCAGTGTTGAGCTGGTCCGCTGTTGGCTTGAGCTCGCGTTCGATTGAGCTGCCAATACCTTTCAGTTTGGCCTGAATATCTTTGCCAGCTTTACTATCTTGCATGATCTTGCCTTGATCGATCACAATAACGGTTGTGCCTTGAGCGGTGGCGATGGGGGCAGAAACAGCGACGGTCCCGAGGCTGAAGGCAAATGCGGCAAGCATAGGTTTAATTGAAAACATGAGGGCTCTCCTTAGGGCAAAAAATTAGAAACGGGTGGACGTACTAAAGCGGAATGTCTCCGTCTTATCGTACTCCTCCTTGCGTAGGATTTGTGAGAAGTCGAACTGGATAGGTCCGAACGGTGAGTCCCAGCCCACTGAAAGGCCTGCGGTTGCCCGAAGCGACAGTGAGTCTTTGATTTGTCTTACTGCTGGCGTTGAGCCGAAGCCGTTATACTGCCCCGCTCGCGTAATGAAGAAAACAGGGTCATCGATGTCTGCATCATCCAGATTCCCGACCGAGCCAACTTCTGCGAATAGCTTCGTTTTGATGCCGTACTCCTCTGGCAAATAGTTCGGCAAAGTAAGTTCAGCGGTGCCTTGATAGTAAGCCTTACCGCCCAACGCATTCAGACCCTTAATGTCAATCGGGTTACCGTTCTCATCTGCAAGCACATCAACAACACGCGGTCCAACACCAGCGACATCGAAACCACGGAAGGTTGAGCCACCCCGGAAGAAGCGGTTATTAATCCGGATACTATCGTCGTCACCCAGAGGCTCAATCAAGCCGCCAGACACACGCAGACTCGCCCGCACACCTTTGAAAATACCGCGATACGTTGCGCCAGACACTTCTGTACGCAGGTATTGTACGTCTCCGCCGACACCAGCAAAGTCTTGGCTGAGCGAGAAGTCAAAACCACCTGTAGGCGCGATTGGATCATTCCGTCGATCCCAGTTAAACGAATACCCAATAAGCGACGTAATATCAGCACGTTCGCTATCGCAAATCGTTGAGCGGAATAAAAACTCATTTGAACACTGATCGACAATCGAAGTACCATCCGGCTGCGGCGTACGATCAACCGGAACAAGCAACACTTGGTCAAAGTCATCAGAAGTGTCGTCTGGTGTTCCAGCATCGTTGACGACGGTTTCAGTAAACTGTCCGCCAGTCGCATCATCAATCAGCAAGTTGCGGTCGAGGACGTTAATTTCGTCTGATTGCAATCTGTAACGGAGACTTAACCCGGTGTTTTCCGTCAGTGGAAAACCAAAGTTTATGCCAGCACCAACAGTTTCTGACTCAAAGTTTGAAACATCCAAAAAGTCTGAGCTCGTCGAAAACAGGTCTAGACCAGCAGACAAGTTGCGGTCCAAGAAGCGCGGCTCTCTGAACCGGAAGTCGACGAACTGTTGACGATCAGACGCTGAAACTCTTGCGGTCACAGACTGGCCACGTCCGCGGAGGTTTCGCTGTGTAACACTGAGGTCAATCAAGAACTGATCCACAGAAGAGAAACCAGCTGCGAAAGAAAGCTCACCTGTTGCTTGTTCCTCTACAGACAGCTCAACAACAGTCCGGTCCGGCTTAGAACCTGGCGTCTCTGTAATCTCAACTTCCTTAAAGTAGCCAAGGGAACGAACGCGGTTGCGCGAGCGATCGAGCAATACGCGGTTAAAGGCATCACCTTCAGCAACCCGTAGTTCACGCCGGATCACACGATCCAATGTGCTTGTATTGCCAACAATATTGATACGCTCGATGTAAACACGTGGGCCTTCATCGAGGGCGAAAGTGACGTTCACTTTCTTCGTATCGGGATCTTTTTCCAAACGCGGCGTCACGTCGACAAAAGCGTAACCCGCAATACCAGCTGCATATGTCAGCGTATCAATCGTGTCCTCAATCGCGTCGCCCCTAAAGAGGTCGCCATCCTTGAACGGAACAGCGCGCGTTAGAGCGTCCGAATTGAGCTTATCCAGCGCCGTTTCAACTTTAACTTCGCCAAATGAATACAAGTCACCTTCTTCGAGCGTGTACGTGACATAAAAATCCTCACGATCTGGTGTGAGGTCAGCTACGGCTGAAATCACACGAAAATCATAGAAGCCTTTGTTCTGATAGAATGTCCGCAACAGTTCACGGTCATACTCAAGACGGCCAGGATCATAGTTATCGTTTGAACTAAAGAAGCGCCACCATCGAGACTGCTTGGTGACAACTTCGCTGCGCAAACGGCGGTCTGAATATTCTTCATTACCAATGAAGTTAATCGCGCGCACACCCGTGACAGGGCCTTCGGTCGCGACAAAAACAAGATCGACACGGTTTTGATCGAGCGGCTTATATTGCGGTTCTACGGTCGCAGAAAATCGACCTGACTTGCGGTAAAGGTCTAGGATACGCTGAACATCGGCCTGCACGCGGGCTGCGGTAAAGATACCGCGCGGCGCAGCCTGAATTTCTTCACGCATTTTATCGTCATCAATCGCGCTGTTACCCTCGAACAGAACACGGTTAATGATCGGGTTCTCAACCACCCGAACGACAAGATCGGGGCCGGCCTTCTCGAAAGACGCATCTGCGAAAAGACCGGTCGCAAATAGTGTTTTAAGTGACAGATCGATTCGACTTGGATCAAACTCATCGCCGGGCTCAACCAGCAAGTAGGATTGGATCGTACGATCCTCAATCCGCTGATTTCCTTCGACAATAATCTGACGGATCGTCTCTCCGGACTGCGCATGCGCAGGCAGCGCCGCAATCGCGGTCGCACCAGCAAGGGATATCGTGGCCATAAAGGCTGCAGCAATTACTTTACGCATTGAACTTTCGTTCCTCCATTGCAGGCGACTATCAGCCCGTTGGCCCGTTGAACAGGCCTGTTTCCAGTATGTCGCCCCAAGTGATAAACACGAACATGGTCAATAGCAGACCAAGGCCAGCCATCAATGCCATCTCCTGCACCTTTTCTGGCATGGTTTTACCAGTGACAAATTCGTAAGCGTTAAACACCAAGTGCCCGCCATCCAACACAGGGAGTGGCAGCAGGTTAAAAAATCCGATCCCAACCGAGACCAGCGCGCAAAGCTGCACTGCAGACCATAGCAATGCCATCCAGCGATCCGCTAAAGGGACCTCCGTTGCTGCCATTGTTTGGTTAACAATCCGGCGGCCTGCGTCTCCAACCGCCACTGGCCCACTCATAAGCGCAATAGGCTCTTTGCCAGTGACAATGCGGGAAAGCATAAACACTGTTCGCTGCAGCGTTTTATACGTCTCGCGCGATCCTTTTTGAACTGCACCGAGAGGACCAAACTTCTTATACTCAACCGAACCTTGCACAAAGAACGGTGTCATACCGATTGTACCTTGCGGCATCACTTGACCGATTGGATTGGCGCGCACAACGCGCTCAGGAACAATCGTCAGCTCTACAGGCTCACCGTCTCGCAGAACGGTAAAAGCAACGTTCCGACCAGACGACATCGTCGTAATTGCGGTCATGTCCATATAACTGCGCACACGCTGACCGTCGACAGTTTGGACAACGTCACCAACCTGCATTCCCGCTTCAATTGCAGGACTGTCAGCGGCCAAATCATATGCGTAAACGTCATACTGCTCGATGCCGCGAAAACCGAAGAAGACCGAGAAAAGCACAACCGCAAGAATGAAGTTCGCGAACGGTCCGCCCAGCGAAACAAGTGACCGGGCGCCGACGCCTAACTCATTATAGCGTTTTCCAACGGGACCCGTTTCGACTTTGCCCACATCACCGGGCATTTGGCCTTCACCAACAAATTTAACAAACCCACCAAGTGGAATCCAATTGACGCGCCACCGCGTGCCACGTTTGTCTTTTTTCTCAAAGATAGGCGCACCGAAACCGACGGAGAACGATTCTACCGCCGCACCGAAATATCGACCAACATAATAGTGCCCAAGCTCGTGAATGATCACGACCACGCCAAGAAGGAGCGCTAGGCAAATGAGGAAGATCGGGCCCTGGGCCAGCAATTCCAGCAAACTTATACTCCTACTCGTCGGCTATTAGCTTCAGCAAGAAGCGCGCCTGTTAATCTTCCCGCTTCCGCTTCAACCGCCATAACAGCCTCTAAGCTGTCAGTCGCTTGAGCCGCTAACGGCCCGGAAACAAAGCGGTTTAGTGCTTTCTCTACAACCCAGCTTATGTCGAGGAATCGACATTGACCCGCAAGAAAAGCAGCTACAGCGCCTTCATTAGCGCAATTTAATACCGTCGGTGCGCCGCCGCCTAGTCGTATCGCCTCCCGGGCGAGTTCGATGGCGGGGAAACGTTCTGAGTCCAAATCCTCAAACTCAAGTCTGCCAAGCGCGATCAAATCTAGCGCCTCAACAGGCGCTGGCTGCCGCCGTTCTGGCCACGTCAAAGCATGTGCGATCGGCGTTCGCATATCGGGCATACCCATCTGAGCCAAAACCGACCCATCCCGATATGCAACGGCAGAATGAAGTATCGATTGCGGGTGGATGACCACTTCAATTTGATCTTCAGGCACGTCAAAAAGGTATGCCGCCTCAATCAGCTCAAGTCCTTTATTAAAAAGGGTAGAGCTATCAATTGAGATCTTGCGCCCCATTTCCCAGCGCGGATGGGCCAAAGCCTTCTCTGGGGTTACGCTTTCTAGATCAGCCATGCTGGTTTTTCGAAACGGCCCACCTGAAGCCGTCAAGATCAGACGCTCAACATCTTCACGGCGCTCCATGACCTGAAACATCGCATTGTGTTCTGAGTCCGTTGGAATGATCGCAACGCTTTTTTGCTTGGCTAATTGCTTTAACAAAGGGCCAGCACAAACCATACTTTCTTTATTCGCTAGAGCGACCGAGTTTCCAGCTTCAACAGCCGCATAGGTTGAAGCGAGCCCGTCGATACCGACAATCGCAGCCAAGACGCGATCGACAGGCCTGCAGGCTGCATCCTTAACCGCTTGAGCGCCGCCAAAACTAAGAACCCCAGTCCCTGACAATCGTTCCTGGAGTTCAGCGAGCTTGGCTTCATCCGCAATTACCGCTTGTTTCGCGCCGACCGCAATTGCTTGCTCGGCAAGAAGTGAGGCGTTGGACCCAGCCGCAAGTGTATCGATTGAGAATACAGGCGTTTCAGATAGTGAATTGGCATGCTGCACGACTGACAGTGCGGATGTACCAATAGAGCCCGTCGACCCCATGATTGTCAGTGACCGCGGCATACTCATCCCGAAAGCCCCAATGTCACCGTCAGTGCCGGAACGAGCAAAAACAGTACGACCGTAAACACGCAGACGAAACCTAGGCCGTCCACCCGATCAAGAACGCCGCCATGCCCCGGCAAAAAGCCACTTGCGTCTTTGACGCCAAACCGGCGCTTCAAGGTGCTCTCGAACAAGTCGCCAATTTGGGCGAACACTGAGATCAGCGCCCCAGTCAATAGCCACACGGTTTGATCACCGCCTGTAATTCTTGCCGCAAGCAGACCGCATATCGTACTGAAGATCACGGCACCAATTGCGCCGCTCCACGTTTTTGAAGGCGAGTCCGGATGAAGTGCAGGCCCACCGAACCCTTTTCCTGCGAAATAGGCTGCCGCATCAGAGCCCCATACAATTCCCATAAAAATCAGGGCTGCCGCAACGCCGTCCCACGGACCTTCACGCAGATAGTAAAGGGCGAAGGACATACCGGCCACATAGAACAGCCCGAACCCCTCTGTTACCCTCAAGCCCGCCAATGGGTGCGTGAAGCAAGCGATCAATCCAGCAAGCGCAAGCGCAAGAAGCCCGAACGTTAGCCCCCATATAGCCGCAACAATGAACGGGGCTATGGCTAATGCCACCAGCAACTTCATCGAAGGAGATGCTGACATTCGCACCCACTCATACGCCATAAGAGCTGCAAACAATCCACTGGCGACCAGCAGGAATAGACCGCCCTGATAGACAACGAATAAGCCGAAAGGGATTAGCACAGCAGCCGATAAAAGCCTTAGCGCGAGGTCTCCCCCACGGTCTTCTTGACCATCACGGGACGTCATCGTCTAAGCCGCTCCGGAAGTGACGCCGCCAAAGCGGCGTTCGCGCTGGCGAAATGTAGAAATGGCTTCGGAGAGGTGGTCACCGTTAAAATCAGGCCACAGCACATCCATAAACACGAGTTCGGCATATGCGGCCTGCCAGATGAGAAAATTGCTCAGTCTCGACTCGCCGCTCGTCCGAATGACTAAATCAGGGTCGGGCAAGCCGGCGGTATCTAGATAGGAGGCAAATGAATCCTCTGAGATATCATCCGCGCTAATTTCACCTTTGATGGCTGCGGCGGTCATGGCCTGCGCCGCGCGCAATATCTCTTCACGTCCGCCATAGTTGAATGCAATACAAAGCGTAAATTTGTCGTTGGCTTCAGTCGTTTCTTCAGCGCGCTTCACCAAATCTGAGACGTCTTGAGGCAACCCTTTTCGAGTTCCTAAAACGCGAACCCGTACACCCTCTTCGTGAAGGCGGCTGAGATCTCTTTTTACGTAGGCTTTCAACAACCCAAATAGCGCATTCACTTCTGCAACTGGACGACGCCAATTCTCAGTTGAGAACGAAAAGACAGTCAGATGAGATAAACCAATTTGTTGAGCTGACTTCACGGTCTTACGCAGCGCTTCAACGCCGCGTTCGTGCCCAACAGACCGCGGCAAACCCCGCGCAGACGCCCAGCGTCCATTGCCATCCATAATGATTGCAACGTGTTCGGGAAGGTCGCCGGAATTTGGCCCGCCGCCCCCGATATGGGAGGCTGGATTGGCTGAGCTCAAACCTGCATGATCTCCGCTTCTTTATTTTTCAGAACTTCGTCCACCTGTTTGACATGCGCGTCTGTAAGCTTCTGGACGTCATCAGATGAAGAGCGATGTTCGTCCTCACTAATATCGCCGTCTTTCTCAGCCTTCTTAAGCGCATCCATACCGTCACGGCGCACGTTACGAACAGCAACTCGCGCGGCTTCCGCGTACTTGCCAGCAACTTTGGTCAACTCGACACGGCGCTCTTCGTTAAGCGGTGGAATTGGAATGCGAAGGTTTTGGCCATCAACAACCGGGTTCAAGCCAAGGCCAGCATCACGAATGGCACGGTCCGCCGCGCCAACAAGGCTCTTGTCCCAAATGTTCACCGCAAGCATGCGTGCATCCATAACAGACACAGAGCCAACCTGGTTCATCGGCACGTTCGAGCCGTATGCAGGCACCTGAACTGTATCAAGCAGGTTCATAGACGCGCGGCCAGTCCGAAGCCCTTGCAGCTCTGATTGCAATGAAGTGATCGCGCCTTCCATCCGGCGCTCAAGGTCTTTTAAATCGTAACTCATTATCTTTTCCTCACTTACCAGAGATGATCGTACTTGGGCCTTTGCCAGTCAGAACGTCCTGCAAAGCTCCCTTATTATGGAGGGAGAAAACCACAATCGGTATATTTGTGTCACGCATAAGGCTAACTGCCGACGCATCCATGACACGTAGATCACGTGCAAGCACATCTTGGTAGGTCAGCGTATCATAACGCACCGCATCAGGATTGCTTTTCGGGTCGGCTGAATAGACGCCATCAACCTGCGTCCCCTTCATCATTGCATCACAATGCATCTCAGCAGCGCGCAATGCAGCGCCCGTGTCTGTGGTGAAATATGGATTACCAGTACCCGCCGCGAAGATTACAACACGGCCTTTTTCCATATGGCGGATTGCGCGGCGGCGAATGAACGGCTCACAAATCTCATCCATGCGAATACCAGATTGCACACGCGTCTGAACACCAATGGTTTCAAGCGCGCTCTGCATAGCTAGCGCGTTCATAATCGTCGCCATCATGCCCATCGAGTCGGCTTGACTGCGCTCCATACCGTTTGCGGCCCCGGCTAGTCCGCGGAAAATATTCCCGCCGCCAATGACGAGGCATATCTCAGCCCCTAATTCTCTTGCTGCGGCTATTTCTTCGGCGAATTTCAGACAGGTCGGCATGTGTATGCCGTACTCAGACGTCCCCATGAGGGCTTCACCAGATATTTTTAGAAGAACGCGTTTGAATCGAAGGTCGCTGACCTCATCATTATCTTCAGACATATCGCGCATCTCCCATGTTCGAACACCACATAAAAGATTCCCGGCCACCTGTCATGGGTAGCCGGGAACCAAAGTGTAAAATTTTCAGGCTTTAAGCCTTAGTCATTGAGGCAACTTCAGCTGCGAAGTCGTCTTCAGCCTTCTCAATACCATCGCCAAGCTTGAACATGACGAAGCCTTCGAGCTCTGCTCCGCTATCGGTGATGAACTGACCAACTGTCTGATCTGGGTTCATCACAAAAGCTTGCTCTACGAGAACAACCTCTTTGTAGAACTTCTTGATCCGGCCTTCGATCATCTTCTCGATGACGTTTGCAGGCTTGCCGCTCTCTTGAGCTTGCTCAGTCAGAACCTGACGCTCACGCTCAACGAGCGCTTGATCAAGATCAGCAACCGTCGCAGAAGCAGGCGCAGTCGCAGCAACGTGCATCGCAACTTTGCGACCAGCATCACCAAGATCGCCAGAACCGTTCAAACCAACCAGAACACCAATCTTACCCATGCCTTCGGCTTCAGCGCCGTGGATGTAGAAAGAAACAGAGTCAGCTTTGATTTGAGAAGCACGGCGAAGCGTCATGTTTTCGCCAATGGTCGCAACCAAACGCTTGATCATGTCATCAACATTGCCGTCACCGTCTGGTGCGGCAGCAGCAGCAAGTGCCTCAGTCGTACCGTCAGTTGTCAGAGCAAGGTCTGTGATTTGGCGAACAGCGGTTTGGAACGTTTCGTTACGTGCAACGAAATCAGTCTCAGCGTTCAATTCAACAACAGCGCCCGTCTTACCGTCTGCAGAGATCGCAGCACCAACAAGGCCGTCAGCCGCTGTACGGCCAGACTTTTTCGCAGCCTTTGAAAGGCCTTTTGCGCGCAGCCAATCAACGGCCGCTTCCATGTCGCCTTCAGTCTCTACGAGAGCTTTTTTAGCGTCCATCATGCCAGCGCCAGTTTTATCACGCAGGCCTTTGACGAGGGCAGCAGTAATTTGAGCCATCCTAATCTTCCTTCTTTATCAACCGGTCGGTTGGTTAAGCTTCAGTCTTGTCTTCAGTCGCCGCTTCTTCAGCCGCAGGTGCTTCTTCGGCCGCAGGCGCCTCTTCAGCCGCAATCGCCGCATCAACCGCCGCTAGATCAGCCTCGGTTAGCGCATCAATGTCTTCAGCCTCGCCAAGATCAATTCCGAGACCAGCAGAAGATTCTGCAAGACCATCAAGAACCGCGTCAGCAACCAAGTTACAATAAAGCGAGATCGCACGTGCCGCGTCATCATTGCCCGGGAACGGGAAGTCAGCGTCATCAGGGTCACAGTTTGTATCAACAACAGCGACAACCGGGATACCCAGCTTACGCGCTTCTTTGATCGCAATAGATTCTTTGTTTGTGTCGATCACGAAAATGAGGTCAGGCAGGCCGCCCATGTTCGCAATACCGCCAAGCGCTTTGTCTAGCTTTTCACGCTCACGCTCAAGGTTCAGAAGCTCTTTCTTGGTAAGACCAGATTGCTCTGTATCTGCAAGAAGCTCTTCAAGAACGCGCAAACGCTTGATCGAGTTTGAAACAGTTGACCAGTTCGTCAACGTGCCACCAAGCCAACGGTGGTTCATGTAGTACTGAGCGCAACGCTGTGCCGCTTCAGCAACGGGCTGAGATGCTTGACGCTTCGTACCCACGAACAGAACACGGCCACCTTTAGCAACAGTGTCACGAACTTTGACAATAGCTTGGTGTAGCAATGGAACTGATTTCGACAGGTCCATGATGTGAATGCCAGAACGCGCGCCATAGATGAATTGCTTCATCTTGGGGTTCCAGCGGTGAGTTTGGTGGCCGAAGTGGACCCCTGCTTCGAGGAGTTCGCGCATCGTGAAATCTGGCAGTGCCATTATGTCATTCCTTCATCCGGTTAACCGGCACGGACCGTAATCGGCTCTCACTTGAGAAACCAACACCGGAAGGTCCGCGCATCGGGGGTTATTCGCGCGTCTATACATCAAATCGCGGCGACTGCAACACCCAGTATTCAGGTGTATTTGTCTAGGCCGCTTTTGGGTCGACCCTTGAAACGCCAGGTGCCGTTTTCAAAGCCCTCAACGCCTCAAGACCTGTCGCATATGTATCCGGCAGCTTCAGCGTGACAACGCGGCCATCCTCAGTCGGCATGCGGATATAAATCTCGCCTCGGTCTGGGCTAGGCGCTGACTTTAACCGCGCTGCAATAGCGGCCAGACCGGACACATCTGAACCGCGCTCTAAGCTTACCGACAATGCCGGGGCCTTCTTGCCAATTCGAGCTTGCTCTATCGGTTGGACACGGCGTGCAGACAGTCGAATTTCATCATCCCTTCGGCGCACCTCAGTTAGGATAACAACCGCAGATCCGGGATCGAGCATTTCCCGGACATCCATAAGCAATTCTGGCATCACCATTAGCTCGACCTCGCCGGTCGGATCGGACAGCGTCAAAAATGCAAACTTGCCGCCATTTCGCGCGAGCTTCTCCATCCGCCTTCGCACCACGCCGATCAGTTCAATTGGGCGTCCGTCGACGGCGGTGTCAGCTATATCCATAGCCAAAGTGATGCGGTCTTCTTCAAGACTATCCAGAACATCATCCAGCGGGTGCCCACTGAAATAAAACCCGATTGATGAGAACTCTTGATCAAGCTTTTCCTGCATGTTCCAAGCGGCGACTGATGGCAGTGCAGCGCGCATTGCTGGCTCAGCCTCACCGAATAGACCACCCTGCCCGCCAGCACGATCTTCGGCATTTGCCGCACACGCAGACGCCAGCATAGGCGCAGACTTCAAAGCACGCGCGCGATTTGGTTCCAACTCGTCAAAGCCGCCAGCTTTAGAGAGTTGTTCAAAACACTTCTTATTGATGTCCTTTGGATCAACCCGCTCAGCGATGTCGTGCATACAGCTAAATCGGCCATTGGCCTCTCGCTCTGTTACGAGGTTTTTCATCGCCTCTGGACCGACACCCTTCAGGGCGCCAAGCGCGTAGACAATCGCGTCACCACGAACGTCAAAGTCAGCTGTCGACTCGTTCACATTCGGCGCAATGACAGGTATCTTGAGCCGCTTTGTCTCTTGGAAGAACGCCGCCAATTTATCTGTATTCTGCAAATCGAGGCTCATCGATGCCGCCAAGAAGGCAACCGGAAAATGGCACTTCAAATAGGCTGTATGGTAGCCAATCAGAGCATAAGCCGCAGCGTGAGATTTGTTGAAACCATAGCCTGCAAACTTTTCCATTGTATCGAAGATATCATTCGCCAGCGGAGCTTCGATGCCCTTCAATTCTAGGGCACCACTCAAGAAACGCTTCCGCTGCGCGACCATTTCTTCAAGCTTCTTCTTACCCATCGCACGGCGGAGCAAGTCAGCCTCACCGAGCGAGTATCCGGCGATTTCCTGTGCCATACGCATAACCTGTTCCTGATAGACAGGAACGCCGTAGGTCGCCTCAAGAATGGGTTCCAAGTCTGGATGCTGATAGCGGATCGTTTTCGGATCATCCTTGCCAGCGACATAAACCGGGATGTTGTCCATCGGACCGGGTCGATAAAGCGAGATAATCGCAATCACATCTTCAATATTACCGGGCCGCACTTTGCGCAGTGTATCGCGCATACCCTGCCCCTCAAGCTGGAACACGCCCAGCGTATTGCCCGATGCCATCAATTCATATGTTGCAGCATCATCTAGGCCCGCCCATTCCGGACCGACATCGTGTCCATCACGGCGTATAAATTTCAAAGCGCGATCAATAACCGTAAGCGTTTTCAGCCCCAAGAAATCAAACTTCACGAGCCCCGCTGACTCTGCCCACTTCATGTTGAATTGAGTTGCGGGAAGATCGCCGCGCGGATCTCGGTAAAGTGGCACCAGCTCTGTCAAAGGGCGATCCCCAATAACAACACCCGCGGCGTGGGTGCCGGCGTTTCGGTACATGCCTTCAAGTGCGAGGGCTGTTTCTAAGAGCTCTCCTACGCGGGGATCTTTTTCTTTTTCCTCATCGAATTTCGGTTCATCCTCAATCGCCTCTGATAGTTTTGGCGGCTTGGCTGGATTGAAGGGGATGAGTTTCGCGAGCCGGTCAACTTGGCCGTATGGCATCTGCATGACGCGGCCAACATCACGCACGACCGCTTTGGCTTGTAGCGTTCCGAATGTGATAATCATCGCAACGGAGTCTGCGCCGTATTTATCGCGCACGTACCGGATCACCTCGCCGCGGCGTTCCTGACAAAAGTCGATATCGAAGTCAGGCATGGAAACACGTTCCGGGTTCAAGAAACGCTCAAACAGAAGGTCAAACCGAAGCGGATCGAGGTCCGTAATTGTTAGCACCCAAGCAACCAGTGACCCCGCACCAGAACCACGGCCCGGGCCAACCGGAATATCTTGTTCTTTCGACCATTTGATGAAATCCGCAACGATCAAGAAGTATCCGGGGAACCCCATTCGCTCAATGATACCGAGCTCATAATCCAAGCGCTCCGTATAGGTTTCACGCGGGGCGTAGAGCTTTGGCGCGAGCGCCAAACGGGCCTCCAAACCTTCTTCGGCTTGGATACGCAGCTCCTCAAATTCTGACCGCGAGCCATCGCCAAAGTTTGGCAGAATAGGCGCACGCTTTACAGAGCGGACACCGCAGCGCTGGGCAATTTCTGATGTTGTTTCAATCGCTTCTGGAAGGTCTGCAAACAGCTCTCGCATCTCATCTGCAGTCTTTAAATATTGTTGAGATTGAACTTGCGGCCGATCTTCTTGACCGAGATACGCGCCATTTGCGATACACATCATGGCATCGTGTGACGACGCGTCGGCTTCCTTCATGAAGCGGGCATCATGTGTTGCGACGATTGGGAGATCCATGTCGTAGGCCAGCTGCAACATACCCGGCTCTGTCTGCGCTTCTTCAGGTGATCCATGCCGTGTAATCTCAACATAGCATCGACCGGGGAATGCTGCCGCCAGTTCAGATAACGTGTCTTTTGCCTCATCCATTTTGCCGCGCAGGATGTGCTTGGCGACTTCGCCTTCTGCGCCGCCGGTTAGGACGATCAGACCTTCGGTTTCTTCAAACAGATATTTGCGATGGATACGTGGAACGCCGTCTTCTGCTTCAAGATATGCGGCTGACGATAAGGCCATAAGGCGTTGATATCCTGCCTCATTTTGAGCGTAGAGAGATGCCCGCGTGATCGTTTCTTGGTGTTCACCATCAGTCACATCGAAGCAGACTGCCATGATCGGCTGAATTCCTGCGCCGGACAGAGACTCTGACAGTTCCAGCGCGCCATACATATTGTTGCGATCTGTAATTGCGATAGCAGGCATCGCCTGATCAGCGCACCAAGACGTAATCTTCTTGGTCGTAATCATGCTTTCCAACAGAGAGAAAGACGTGCGAACCGCAAGATGGATGAATGGCTTTTTATCCACGGTATAGGTTCCTTCTTATCCCTCAAAAACCATACACGAAAACCGCATGATTCGCCCTAGGTTCGCGCCGATTGCGCCTAGGTTCAGCTAGGACGATAGCAGGAAACAGACTGGAACAAAAGAAGAACTCACTTAAAGTCTGTGAGTTTCCCATCCTTGAGGGTCAGGACACGGTCCATATGTTGGATCAGGGACATGTTATGCGTGGCGACAAGCACCGCAGCGCCCTCACTCCGAGCCATCCGGATCAAGCTTTGAAACACACGCTCTGTCGTGGTTGGGTCAAGATTGCCAGTTGGCTCATCCGCGATAACGAGGCGCGGGTCATTGACCAACGCGCGAGCGATCGCGACGCGTTGCTGCTCACCGCCCGACATTTGCCCCGGCTGGTGATGCGAACGATCAGCGAGCCCCATGGTTTCGAGCAACTCTTCCGCTTTAACGCGGGCCGTTTTGCGCGCCATGCCGCCAACCATTAGAGGCATGGCGACATTATCGCGGGCATCAAACTCTGGCAGCAGGTGATGAAATTGATAGACGAAACCTAGTTTTTCGCGGCGCAGACGCGTTCGGCCTGCATCATTCAACGCCATACAATCTTCGCCCTCAAGCAGCACTTGGCCGCCTTCGGCTTTTTCGAGCAAACCTGCGGTATGAAGCAGTGTGGATTTGCCCGATCCAGACGGGCCGACAAGGCCAACCAGTTCGCCGCGATTGAGCGTCAGGTTTGCACCTTGAAGCACAGGCAACACGCCAGCTTCTGATTTATACTCACGCACAATATTTCGAAGTTCGAGAACGGCAGTCATTATTCGAACCTCAATGCATCAACCGGATCAAGCCGCGCCGCGCCCCATGCAGGCAGGATTGTCACGACCATCGACATCCCCATCGCCCAAAGCGTCACGAACGAAACTTCGCTCCAATTCAGTTCCGCTGGCAGACCATCCAGACCGTAGACGGTTGGCGGGAAAAGCGGGCGTCCCATGAGGAAGCCGATGAAGCTCTCAATATGGCTGAGGTTTAGAACAATTGTGACACCAAGAACCGCGCCGATCAGCGCCCCGGTTAAACCCAGCATCGCCCCGATCATAATGAAGGTCCGCATGACGGAGCCACGCGAGGTTCCAACGGTGCGAAGGATCGCGATATCGCGCGTCTTATTCTTCACCAGCATGACAACACCCGTGATGATATTCAGCGAGGTAATCATGATAAGGATCAGCATGATGATCATCATCATAGAGCGTTCAGTATTGAGCGCCCCAAAATAGGCTTCGCGTTGCACTTTCCAGCTTTGCGTTGGGTATTGGTACCCGATCAGCTCGCTGACCGCGCGCTCTGCTGGCTCAGTATTCATTGGCTCTGGTACGCGCACGTCGATCTTGTCGTATGTCGCTCTCTTACCAAAGAAGAGCTGCGCCTGTTGCATCGGCATCAGAATGTAGAGTTGGTCCAACTCAACGCTGCCCGTCTGGAAATATCGGCCCACCGTATATGTCTTCCGCCGAGGGGTCACGCCGAATGGCCCTTGTATACCGTTTGGCGCGACGAGCGTGACTTTGTCGCCGGGCCTGACTTGTAACTCTAGTGCCAAGAAGCGGCCCAAGAATATCGTGTCGCCGCCATTCTTTCCGTCGCCAAAGCCATATCTGCGCGCAGCGATTTCGCCGCCTTCAAGGAAAGGTAGTTTGTCGATGTCTTCCATACGGACGCCGCGAACGATTGCTCCGCTTTGCCGCGTTTGAACTACCCTGCCATCAACCGCGTACTCAGATGTCGCCAGCACTTGCTGTTCGATGATTGGCATCGCACGATCGACTTCTGGTAAGTTTTGGATACGAACCACCAGATCGTCTATCGTGGTTTCGGGTTCATCCTGTACCTGTACGAAAACATGCCCCTGCCCGCCGAGCAATGCATCTAACAATGTTGAGCGAAAACCGCTCATCACTGACATGATCACAATCAAGGCCATAACGGCGAGCATGATGCCGACGAATGATACGATAGACACAACAGACACGCCGCCATTGGCGCGTGTTGCGCGTAAATAGCGCCACGCTAGCGTGCGTTCAAATTGTCCGAAAGGCGTAGGTCCGGCCATGCGGGTTTAGCTTTCTGTAATTCGGGCGATGGCGGCTTCCACAGATACGTCCTCTTTCTCACCAGTGGCGCGTCGCTTCAGTTCGACGACGCCATTCTTTACACCGCGCGGGCCAACAGTAACCTGCCATGGCAGACCAATCAGCTCCATACGGCCAAATTTAGGCCCGGCGCGATCGGACGTTTCGTCATAGAGTGGATCTTTACCTGCAGCGGTCAATTTCGCGTAAACATCGTCGGCGACGGCAGCGCAGTCTTCGGCGTCAGGCTTCATTGAAATGATCCCTGCACCAAATGGGGCGACCTCATCTGGCCAGATAATCCCGTTCTCATCATGGCTGGCTTCGATAATCGCGCCGACAAGGCGAGAGACGCCAATGCCGTAAGAGCCGCCGTGAATAGCGGTCAATTCGCCTTCTTTGGTTTGCACTTCGGCTTTCATTGGATCTGAGTATTTCGTTCCGAAGTAGAAGATGTGGCCGACTTCGATACCGCGCGCTTTAACCTGTCGATCAGCGGGGATGGCGGCATAAGCAGCCTCATCATGCTTCTCATCAGTGGCAGCATAGAATTTGGTACGCTTTTCCATCTCTTCAATCAGCGCATCATGATCTTCGAAATCGAAGCCCTCGCCCGGAGGCGGCACATCGAGAACAGCTTTATCGCAATAGACTTCGCTTTCACCGCTATCAGCAAGAACCAAGAATTCGTGGCTAAGGTCGCCGCCGATTGGGCCGGGGTCAGCCTGCATCGGGATCGCCGTCACGCCGAGGCGGTTGAACGTGTTGAGGTAAGCAGCAAACATTTTCTGATACGATACGCGTGCTGAGGCTTCGTCCAAGTCAAAGCTGTACGCGTCTTTCATATAGAATTCACGGCCACGCATCACGCCGAACCGTGGGCGGACTTCGTCGCGGAACTTCCACTGTTGATGATAGAGGTTCAGCGGCAATTGCTTGTAGCTTTTCACATATGTGCGGAAAATATCCGTGATCATCTCTTCATTGGTCGGGCCGTATAGGAGGCCGCGATCATGGCGATCCGTGATACGCAGCATCTCTGGTCCGTAAGCGTCATAGCGCCCAGACTCGCGCCAGAGGTCTGCTGATTGTAATGTCGGCATCAGCATTTCGATGGCCCCTGCGCGGTCCATTTCTTCGCGGACAATCTGTTCGATCTTTTTCAAGACCTTGAAGCCAAGCGGCAGCCACGAATAGATGCCCGCCGCGTTTTGGCGCATCATGCCTGTCTGCATCATCAGTTTATGGCTGGCGATCATCTTCTCATCAGAAGACACGTCTTTGGTGACTGGAATAAAGTAGCGTGAAAGGCGCATGGGAGGTCCGGTTCAATGTGTTTGTAGCGTTGAGTCTCTGTTATGCAGAACCGAGGCCATTGGCTAGGGGGAAGTACTTCTTGGCTTACGTGTGGGAAATGGTGTGAAGCTGGCTTCAGAAAAAGAAAATAGGTTCGGGAGCACGCTTATGACGAAGGTATTGGACAAGGACGCAATTCGGGAAAAGTACCGCATTGAGCGCGAGAAGCGCGTGCGCGAAGATGGCAACGATCAGTATCGCCGCCTGTCTGAGCTCCAAGATTTGGTTGTTGATCCATACACGCCAGTTAAAGAGCGTGCGCCGGTTACGGACCACGTCACATTTGCCTTTATCGGCGGCGGATTTGCCGGACTGGTGACGGGCGCGCGCCTGAAGCAGGCTGGCATTGATGATGTGCGCATCATTGAAAAAGGCGGCGACTTTGGCGGCACGTGGTACTGGAACCGCTATCCCGGGGCGCAGTGTGATACCGCGTCCATGATCTACATGCCGCTACTCGAAGAAACGGGGCATATGCCGACCGAAAAGTACGCTCATGCGCCAGAAATCCGTGAGCATTGCGCCCGCATTGGTCGCCAGTTCGATCTTTATGACAACGCCCTGTTTCACACAGGTGTCACGGCATTAAGCTGGGATGATACAAAAAAAGTCTGGCTTATCGAAACGACACGCGGAGATGCTTTCACCGCGAAATATGTTGGGATGGGGACCGGCCCGCTTCACATTGCCAAACTGCCGGGCCTGCCGGGGCTTGAGAGCTTCAAAGGCAAAGCATTCCACACCAGTTTCTGGGACTATAGCTATACGGGCGGCACACCAGAAGGCGCGCCGATGGAGAACCTTGCTGATAAGCGCGTCGCGATAATTGGAACTGGCGCAACAGCCGTACAATGCGTACCTCATGTCGCGAAAGCGGCCAAAGAACTTTACGTATTTCAGCGTACACCGTCATCGATCGATGCGAGAAATAATGGCCCAATCGACGCTGATTGGTTCGAAACGATTGCAGAGCCGGGTTGGCAGCAGAAATGGTACGATAATTTCGTCGAGAACCAATCTCAAGGCCTGCCGCAAGAAGACTATGTCATGGATGGCTGGACCGAAATCTCGCGCCGCATCCGTGAAAAGGTCATGCAGCTACCAATGTCAGAATGGAACCCCGAAACCATGATGGCGGCGTTCGAAGATGCCGACTTTGAAAAAATGGAAGAGATTCGAAGCCGTGTTGATAGCATTGTTCAGGATGAAGAAACCGCGCAAAACCTGAAGGCTTGGTACCGCCAACTCTGCAAGCGGCCATGTTTCCACGACACATATCTGCAAGCCTATAATGAGCCGGGCACAGAGCTCGTGCATACTGACGGCAAGGGTGTCGAGCGGATCACCGAGAACGGCGTTGTCGCGAACGGAAAAACCTATGAGGTCGATTGCATCATCTATGCTTCAGGCTTTGAAGTTGGATCTGACTATACAGCGCGCGCGGGCTTTGACGCGGTTGGACGGGGCGGCGAGAAGCTGTCTTCGCATTGGGATAATGGCATGCGAACATTACACGGCCTGCACGTCAACGGATTCCCAAACATGTTCATTGTGCAGCCAAGCCAAGCGGCGAACCTCATCTCAAACGTCCCGCATAATATAGTCGATCACGCTAATACAATCTCTGCTGTGGTGGCTCAGGCTGAAAGCAATGGGTTTAGTGAAGTTGAGCCTACTAAAGACGCAGAAGACGCGTGGGTTGATTTGGTCCTTAGCGGCGCGGGCATGGTTATCGGCTCAACAGAATGCACGCCGGGCTATTACAATAATGAAGGCAAAGGCATTACCGAAAAGAACCGCCACGGCCTTGGCCATCCCGGCGGCGCGCGCGCTTATTTCGCGCACATCGACGCCTGGCGCAAAAGCGGTGAGTTCAAGGGATTGGTGTTTAGCTAAACCGCAGCGCGCTTGACGCGTGAGCGAATGCTGGCATGTCTGTCGCCATGCTTTTGCTTGATGTCCTCCTGCGTTACCCGACAATCACAGCTTTGCTTTTATTAGCGGTGCTGAGTTTTCGGGATACGCAGCGATCGCAACAAAGCCTTATCGTTGCGGTTTTTTGTATTAGTCTTAGCGCGATGCTGCTCAACACAGCGCCGCCAATATTAAGGCCAGCGCAGCCAACCTTCTTCTTTCTGCGGATTATTGATGGACCGAATATCGTGCTGCTCTGGTGGTTCGGGCTATCTTTGTTTGATGATGATTTCAGACTGGGTAAGCTTGAGTGGGGCGCGCTTGCCGCAGTCTTGCTTGTCATCATTCCTTTGCGAGTCATGGCAATGAACGGCGCAACCGAATTTCCGCTCGCGTTGACCATCTGCAACCGCCTTTTGTCGTTTGCGATGATGGGGCACCTAATGTGGACAGCATTCGCAGGCCGCGGTGATGACTTGGTCGAAGCCAGACGGAAAATGCGCCTCTTATTCACGATTGGTCTTGCCGTCACCTGCGTTATAGTCGTGGGCGCGGAAATGACAGTCTCCGAAATTTTGGGCGACACGTCTGACCCGCAATGGCTATCGACAGCGCGTGTGGCAATTATTACCCCAATGGTGGTTTGGGGCGCGCTCAGGTTTTTGCAATTTCGGCCAGAGCTTCTCAAGTTCGAATCTGTTACGCGCGCCGTGCCGAAGACTCCTCAGATTGATCCGCGGGATACAGCAACTTTAGCCAAGCTTAGAACAGCTATGGAGGGCGAAGGTCTATATCGTGAACAAGGACTTGGGATCGGCGACCTTGCAAATTGTCTAAATGTACCAGAGCACCAGCTTCGCGCGCTGATCAACAAAGGGCTGGGCTATCGAAACTTCTCGGCATTCCTCAATCAATATCGCCTTGATGAGGCGAAGGGGCTTCTATCTGACCCAGAGCACGCGCGCGTTCAAATCCTGACGATTGCAATGGATGTTGGGTATGCGTCTCTCGCAACCTTCAACCGTGCATTCAAATCAGAAGAAGGCGTAACGCCCAGTGAGTTTAGAAGTGCGGCCCTCGCTAAAGCTTCTCAATCTTAGAAAAAGCTGCGCATTTTTGAAAATGTACGGCTAATTTCGCGCTTGCGGAGCCAGTTGCAGACAAATTTGATTTGGTGGCCTCATCGAGACATGAGGAGCTCCAAATGGACATCGCAACATTTATAAATGAGGCAGCCCTGCCCGCCATCTCAGGTGGGTTACAGCGTGAAGGCATACGCTATGCTATGGGCACGCTCACCACCTTCATTATACTTTGGGTCGTCCTCAGCCGGTTTATCGAAGGGCGCAAAATTCGGCCACCAACACCCCGTAAAAAGCAGATTAAGATGGAGCTAGGAAACTCGCTTCGCACAATGCTTGTTTTCGTATTGATGGATATATTCGTGTTCGAGATATTGGGCGGCGATGTTTTCAAGAAGTATGATGATATCGCGGCATATGGATGGGTCTGGTTTTCGATCTCAATTCCGCTCTTGCTCGTTATCCACGACGCTTACTTCTATTGGACGCACCGCGCCCTGCACACGCGCAAGCTCTATAAGATGACGCATATGACGCATCATCGTTCACACAATCCAACGCCGTTCACCGCCTATAGCTTTGGGCCATTGGAAGCGGTTGTGAACTATCTCTACGTACCCGTGGCATTGATGATCATCCCGGTTCATGGGCTGGCCCTATACACCGTTCTCACCATTATGATTTTCAAGAATGCGCTTGGTCATTGCGGATACGAGGTTTTCCCTCGCCACTGGGCACGCTTACCGGTTTTGGGCTGGCTTACAACCGTGACGCACCACGATATGCATCATGAAAAAGGCTCAGGCAATTTCGCACTCTATTTCACATGGTGGGATCGCTGGATGGAAACAGAGCACCCGAACTACCTACAACGCTTGGATGAACAGGAAGCACGCGCTCAAGCTCTAAAAGCCAGCAAGAAACGGCCTCAAATGGTGCCGGCCGAATAGGCAAAACCGTTTCTCGAAAACTTAGGCCGGAGTGTTTATTCGCTCCGGCTTCCTTTTATTTAGACGATGGAAACCGGCGCTCGCACTCGGCCTTTAGAGCGCGATTGAACTCTGCGTATTGTTCAACATAGAATTCGGAAAGCTTCTCAGTCGTCGACCAATCAGCCTGGCCGATAAACGCGTCCGTCTGATAGAATTTGGTTTGCATTTCTGAGACACGCTCAACGATGTAGAGATGGTTATCTCGAATACCGTCATAATCCTCAGACCAACCGAATGAGGCACCCTGCTCTAATTTCAATGTCGCTTGATAGGCTTCGACGCCATCGCCCAAATCGAAAAGGGTTGTCACTTGCGCACCATCAGACATGGAACCGGTGATGCCCTTAAAGCTTGGGCTCCAATTTGGCATGGCCTTGAAGTCCGTGAGCACACTCCAGACGTCCGATTGGGTTGCCTCGATCGTGATTTCAGTCTGCACACGATGATGATTTGCGGCAACGCAAATCGTTTCGGCTTTTTCCATCTCAACCAGCAGCAAGCCACGGCACGACAATGAAGTGCGCAATCAACGTCAGAATGAATGCACCGCCTGTGGCCCAGATGGCTTTCTTGCGGATCATCGGCTCTTTCGGTGCGCCCTCTTCAGAGCCTTCAATCACTTCGCCGCCATCTTCGAACTGCCCCTTTACGCCGATTGGCAGGACGATAAAGAAGCTAAGCCACCATGTGATGATGAAGACAACGACGGCGCCGACCGGGTCCATTAGTGGTCACCCTTGGGCGTTTCCATCAACTCAACCAGAACGCCGTTTGAATTCTTAGGATGAATGAAAATGATCATGGTGCCGTGCGCGCCGATACGCGGTTGGCCGAGGACGGTTGCACCGCGGTCTTTCATGACGCTTACCGCTTCGTTGATGTCATCAACCTCGAAGCAGACATGGTGCTGTCCGCCCTTTGGGTTCTTCTGAATGAAGTTCCAAATTGGGCTGTCTTCGTTCAGCGGCTCAATCAGTTCAATCTGACTGTTCGGCAGGTTTACGAAACAGACCTTGACGCCCTGCGCCGGCATATCGAACGGCACCGTGATATCCGTCGCGCCGTATAGGGTGCGATAGGTATCCATTGCCTCTTCGATATTTGGAACGGCGACGCCGACATGGTTGAGAGGGCCAATTTTAAAGTCTGTCATCTTATTCTCCGTGACCTAAACTCTTAGCACACTGACATCGACAAAGGGCTTGCGACCGAACGTCTTTTCACAAGAGCGTTTAACCGCACGCACCAGAGCACGCTCAACCTCATCATCATCGAGGCGCTTTTTACGTTTTAGGGTCCGCATTGCATCCTCTGTGGCTTCATCGATTTCGATCAAGCTCTCTTCGGCAATGCTACCGTCGGCTTCAGACAGACCACGTGCAGTGATCAGCGGGCCATCAATAACTTCGCCGCTATCATCAATCGCCACGGCAACGGAGACAACACCCCATTGCGACATACCAATCCGCTCGCGCATTGCTGCGCTATCAGATGGGACCATGTTCTTACCATCAAGGTAGAGGCGACCGCTCGGCACAAGATCAATCACTTCAGCCGGACCCGGCGCAAGACGGATCAAATCACCATTGCGCGGCGTGACCGCTTGGCTGACCTGCAAGCTTTTGGCGTAAGCTGCATGTTCAAGGATATGCCGCCGCTCACCATGCACAGGAACGGAGATTTTAGGACGCACCCACGCATACATCTGGCGCAGCTCATCCCGGGCCGGGTGGCCAGAGACGTGGATCGTCTTTGAAGACGTTCTGTCAGTAATGATGCGCACGCCTTTTTCAGCGAGGGCATTTTGCATCGCGTAGATGCCTTTCTCGTTGCCGGGTATTTCACGGCTAGAGAAGATGACCGTATCACCCTCTCTCAAGGAGATATGGCGATGGTCATCACGCGCGATCCGGCCAAGCGCGGCGCGCGCCTCGCCTTGAGAGCCAGTACATAGGAATAGAAGATTATCGTCCGGCAATGCGCCAGCGGCCTCTTCATTCACGAGGTCTGGAATATTCTTGATCACGCCAGTCGCGATTGCCGCGTCTGTAATCTTGTGCATCGAACGCCCAACAAGACAGACACTACGCCCGGCCTGCCGCGCAGCTTCGATAACGGTCGCAACGCGTGCAACGTTAGACGCGAACGTCGTAACAGCAACGCGCCCCGTCAGCCCCTTGATCAATTCGATCAAGTTCTCACGCACCGTACCCTCAGATCCGCTTTCACCATCGACGAAGACATTCGTACTATCGCAAACCATTGCGAGCACACCTTCATCGCCAAGCGCTTTAAGCGCCTCAATATCAGTCGCTTCGCCAAGCTGAGGTGCTGGATCAATCTTCCAGTCACCCGTGTGCAAGATCGTGCCGAGAGGCGTTTTAAGCGCAAGTGCATTTGGCTCTGGAATAGAGTGGGTCAGGGTAATGTAGCTTACACTGAAGGGGCCAGCTTGCACTTCGCCGCCCATAGGAAGGGCCTTGATCTTCACATGCTTCTGACCGCGTTCAGCCAGCTTGCCCTCTGCAAGATGCGCCGTGAACGCGGTTGCGTAGATCGGTGCTTTTGTATTCAAGCGCGGTAATAATAGCGCCAGCGCACCAATGTGATCTTCGTGCGCATGGGTCAGAAAGATCGCGTCGATCAGATCACCCTGATCTTCAAAGAACGCCGGGTCAGGCGTGATAAGATCAACGCCTGGCGTATCGTCACCACCAAAGGTGACACCAACATCAATCAGGATCCAGCGGCGATTATGCGCAGGGCCATAGCCATACGCGTTTAGGTTCATGCCAATCTCACCACATCCACCAAGGGGCAGGAAGACGAGTTCAGCTTGTTTTTCGTTTTTCATTTAGTCTCTTTTGCATCTCATCCCGTACAGCCCGAATGGCCGTGGGACTTTCCAATTATTCTTTTATGTTGCGGCGGTAGACCTCTAACAGGCCAACCTCCATCAATGTTTGATCATAGTGATCGATGGTTTCACTCGCGCCTTCGAAAAGCGACGCAACGCCGCCAGTCGCGATAACCGTCATAGGCGCGCCGTATTCCTTTTTCACGCGGCGGACAAGCCCATCGATGAGTTCGGTATAGCCCCAGAAGACGCCAGACTGCATGGCCGACACCGTATCTTGCCCGATAACTGCTGCTGGTTTCTGAATGGCAATTCGAGGTAATTGCGCGGCTGCATCATGCAAAGCGCGCATAGAAAGATTGATTCCGGGCGAGATAATCCCGCCCTCAAAACCGCCATCTGGACCAACAACATCGATCGTTGTCGCCGTTCCGCTATCAATCACCAGTTTGGCACCTTTGTAGAGTTGGTGTGCCCCAATGGCCGCGACAAGCCTGTCAGCGCCAACCTGTTCAGGGCGACGAATGCGAATAGGCACGCCCAGTTTGGTTTCTGGGTCACCAACGAAAACAGGTTCTGCATCGAAGTAGCGACGCGAGAGGTTGCGGAAATTGAACTTAGCCTGCGGAACAACCGAAGAAATGATACAGCCGCGAATGTGAGACAGCTCTAACCCCTCCATCCGCATGAGTGTGCCTAGCCATACGGCATAGTCATCGGCGGTACGGCTAGGGTCAGTTGCACTGCGCCAGCTGGACACCCATTCTGTATCGTTATGCAACGCAAAAACCGTATTGGTGTTTCCGACATCAATAACCAAAAGCATCTAATCTACCCTTCGAACCAGTTCGACATCACCTGCCCTTATGGTCTGCCTAACGCCATCCGGCAATCGCAGGATAAGACCACCATCTTCAGCAAGGCTTTCAAATATGCCTGACACGCGCGCGTTAATCGGACCAGCCACAACAGTTTGCCCCAATCCTTCGGCGCGCGCCGTCCAATCACGAAGCAGTCCGGCAAAGTCCGTTCTGGCCTGCTCTACGCGTTTGGCGAAAGCCTGCGTGAGGTCGCTCAGCACGTGCTCTGGCTGTAATCCGGGCGCTGCGCCTATATCGCGAAGTGAAGCGGCGGCTTGGCCCGCGCCGTCGGGGGCATATTGCACGTTGAGGCCGATACCTGTCGCAACCCAGACCAGACCATTCGTTTCCCCGGACTCGACAAGAATACCGCAGAGCTTTGCTCCTTCAACTCGCACGTCATTTGGCCATTTCAGGCGAACGTCAGCGGCAGGAATAAGTGGGATAATGGCATCCGTAACGGCGAGCGCGGCAGCGAATGGAATACGTGCTGCGTTCTGCACGCCGGCCGGCTCTGGAAACAAAATGGTCGTGAATAAGTTTCCCGGCGGAGATATCCATGATCGGCCCAAGCGGCCTTTACCGGCCGTTTGCTGTCTTGCCGCAATCCAAATCGCGCTCGTATCGCCAGACTTTGCACGGCGCTTTGCTTCTTCGCTCGTGCTGTCGATCTCATCGTACCAGTGAACTGGTGCGGCTGCTATCATTGAAGCAGGCTCGCAGCGGCTGAAGCAGCTAGCTCACTGAACGGGCTAACGAAAATCAGAAGTGCAACACTGGCAATCGCGGTGACGTAAACTGTACCTGTCACCCAGCCATCAACCGGCTCAAAATCTTCTACGGCTTCGTCCATCCACATCACTTTGATGATACGCAGATAGTAATACATCGCGATCACCGAACTGATGATTAGGATGATAATCAGTGGCATCATTCCTGAATTTGAAGCCGCTTCGATAACCGCAAGTTTGCCCAAGAACCCGAACGCAAGCGGGAAACCAGAAACAGACACGAGGAGTACAGTTAGCGCCGTGGCCAAACCTGGCTTGCGGCGAATTAGGCCCGCAAGTTCATCAATATTCTCAACCATTCCGCCTTCACGGCGCATAGACAGAACGCCGCCAAAGAGGCCAAGCGAAGCGATGACGTAGGCGGTCATGAAGATCAAAAGCGCACCTGCACCCGCCTCAACCCCAGCCGCAATGGCAACGATAGCATAGCCCATATTGGCAATAGACGAGTAGCCGAGCAGACGCTTCAAATTCTTCTGTGGCAGCGCGCCGAAGGCCCCGATCAGCATTGAAGCAGCGGCAATAATGGCGACGATGAGTTGCCAGTTTTGTACGGCGAGCGCCTGTGGAAATGATGTGAACAAAATCACCGCGAATACGACCATGCTCGCCATCTTTGGCGCAGTGGCAAAGAATGCGACAACGGGGCTTGGTGAACCTTCATAAACATCCGGCGTCCAAACGTGCATTGGCGCGGCAGATACTTTGAAGGCAAGACCGGTAATCATCAGCACCATGCCGAACATGAAACCAAGCTGCGGCTCAGCCGCAGCGATCGCTTCATAACTCGTGCCGCCAGAGAAGCCGTAGACCAGTGAGATGCCATAAAGCAGAAGACCAGAGGCCAGCGCGCCAAGGACGAAGTATTTCAGGCCAGCCTCTGCTGAACGGGCGCTATCACGGTGGAAGGCCGCCAATACATAAGAAGACAAGCTGAGCATCTCTACGCCGAGATAAAGCGTCATCATGTTTGCGGATGAGAGAATGATGCCCATGCCAAGTGAGGCGAAAATCACGAGCAGTGAATACTCATAACGCTCAGTTTCGTGGCGTTTGAGAAAACCTTCGGCCATTAGCAACGCGACGCCGCCAGATATAAAGCTGACGACTTTCGCAAAGTTTACAAACGGTCCGGTTTGGACAAGCCCGTCAAAGGCGCGTCCACCGTTCCAATGTAGCGCAGCAAGTGCAGCCGCAGCAAACAAAACAATCGCGCCAAGCTTGAACGAAAGACCGTTGAAACGGTCGCCGATTATCGCCCCTGCCAGAACGCCGAACAGGCCAGCAGCCGCCAGAAGAAGCTCTGGCGCAATGGTCATTAGAATGGCATCAAAATCGAGCATATCGTTTACCCTCCCGCCAGCTTGGCGAGGGCGTGAAGACTAGATTCACGCGTAATATCAAAGATGAGGTTTGGCATAACACCAAGCAGCAAAGTACCGATTGCAAGTGGAACAAGCGTGATCAGCTCTTTCGTGTTCACATCCTGTATGCCTTCGAGTTTTGGGTTCGTCACTGTGCCAAAAATCGTGTTCCGGTAGAGGTTGAGCATGTAGACGGCCGAGAAGATCACGCCGAGCGCCGCGCCAGCCGCAGCCCAAGTCGAAGCTTGGAACGCACCAACCATTGTCAGGATTTCACCGACAAAGCCGGATGTCCCCGGAAGGCCGACATTTGCCATCGTGAACAGCATGAAGATCGTCGCATAGATCGGCATCTTTCCGACAAGACCACCATAAGCAGCAATCTCTCTTGTATGCATGCGGTCATAGACGACGCCAACAATCAGGAAGAGCGCGCCAGAGATGAGGCCGTGCGACAACATCTGGAAGACTGCGCCTTGGACGCCAACTTCGGTGAATGAGAAAATACCGAGCGTTACAAACCCCATATGGGCAACTGACGAATACGCGATCAGCTTCTTCATATCCGTCTGACGCCACGCCACGAGTGAGGCGTAAACAATCGCGATGACCGACAATGCAAAGACCATAGGCTGGAACAGGACGCTGGCCTCTGGGAACATTGGCAAGCTGAACCGGAGCATGCCGTAGCCGCCCATTTTCAGCA
>JAQWGO010000072.1 GCA_029238175.1 Henriciella sp.
ATGACTTTTTCATAGCGCAGGTCGTCTATGTTGAAGCGAGATCCAATTCCGGTTCCAAGTGCTAGGACCAAGTCTGAAAGCTCTTGGTTTTTATCAAGCTTATCGGCGGTTGCGCTGGCGACGTTTAGAATTTTACCACGAAGCGGTAAGATAGCCTGTGTCTTACGGTTACGCGCCTGTTTGGCTGAGCCGCCCGCAGAGTCACCCTCCACGAGGAAAAGTTCTGTATCGCCCTTGCTGTTCGCACAATCGGCGAGCTTTCCGGGCAGACGTAATCTTTTTGTCGCCGACTTGCGGGCAACATCTTTCGCCTTACGGCGTTTGGCGCGTTCATCCGCGCGCTCAATTGCCCATACAAGCAGTTTGTCAGCCTCTTTCGGGCTGGCCGCTAGCCAGTGATCGAAGCGGTCGCGGACGCAGTTTTCGACCAAGCGGAATGCTTGTGTGGTTGAAAGCTTATCTTTCGTCTGACCAACAAATTCTGGATTGCTGATAAAGACTGACAGCAAAAGACCTGAATGCCCCATAATGTCGTCAGCGGTGATCGACGTGCCTTTTTTCTGGACTGTGAGGTCAGCATAGTTTCGCATGGCCTTGGTGATCGCAGAGCGGAAGCCCGCTTCGTGCGTGCCGCCATCGGGCGTCGGGATCGTATTACAGTAAGACCGAGAGAACCCATCATTCTCACCGAAACCTGCTGCGGTCCAAGCGATAGCCCATTCAACTTTTCCGTCGTCAGTTTCGACAAGTCCGGAGAAGTGCTGCTCTGTAATCGTGGCTTTGCCTTTGAAAACTTCATCAAGCTGATCAGCCAACCCGTTCGGGTATGATAACGTTTTCTCAGCCGGAACTTTTGAGTCTTCCGGTAGTAGTTCAGGATCGCATCTCCAGCGGACTTCAACACCGCGATAGAGATAGGCTTTAGAGCGCGTCATTTGATAAAGGCGCTGCGGCTTGAACCGTAACTTAGGTCCAAAAATTTCTGCGTCAGGTTTGAATCGAACTGTCGTACCGCGCCGATTTGGGGCCGCGCCAACCAATTCGAGTGGTCCCTGAACAATGCCGCGTTCAAACGCTTGGCTATACAACTTTTTATCGCGCGCGACTTCAATTTCCATACGCTCTGAAAGCGCGTTTACAACCGATGAACCAACGCCGTGCAGGCCACCAGCGGTCTGGTAGGCTTTATTCGAAAACTTACCGCCCGCGTGCAGGACGGTGAAAATCACTTCCAGCGCAGATTTACCCGGATATTTGGGATGCTCACCGACGGGGATACCGCGGCCATTATCGGTAACTTCAACATAGCCATCTGCGCGAACGTGGACTTCGATACGGCTGGCATGACCCGCGACCGCTTCATCCATCGAGTTATCGAGGATTTCAGCGAACAGATGATGATACCCGCGTTCGTCCGTGCCGCCGATATACATACCGGGCCGCTTACGTACGGGTTCCAGTCCCTCAAGGACTTCAATGTCGTTGGCGCTATAGCCAGATGAATCAGTGGTCATGTCATTAAACAGGTTCGTTTGCTTTGCAGCGCCCATAGTGGTTTTCTCCCCGTAAGCCCATTCCTGAACTGATTCCAAGGACTTGCATCATGACGAATACAATTAACACCCCGTTAACCCTGCCGTCAGGACTGGTAATTCCTAATAGATTAGTGAAGGCCGCGATGACCGAAAGGTTGGCTAATTCGCGCAATGAGGCCACCGAAAGACACCTGAACCTGTATAAGGCATGGGGCGATGGCGGAATTGGATTACAAATTACCGGCAATGTTCAGGTCGATCGCAGAAATCTTGAGGCCGCTGGCAATGTCGTGATTGATTCGCCGCCAAATAATGAACATGCAGCCATGCTTTCGCGTTGGGCAGAGGTTTCCAAAGCGGGTGGCGGCAAGATTGTTATGCAGCTTAGTCATGCCGGTCGTCAGACGATGAAAGCCGTCAACGAACAGCCAGATGCGCCCAGCGCGATCGCCGTTGATTTGCCTGGCGGTCAGTTTGGAACGCCGCGCGCCATGACCGGGGATGATATCAAAGCCCTGATAGAACGCTATGCGATTGCGACGAAAGCTGCGCGCGCTGCGGGCTTTGATGGCGTGCAAATCCATTCGGCGCATGGATACTTAATGAGCCAGTTTCTCTCACCGCTGACAAATACGCGTACGGATGAATGGGGCGGATCGCTAGAGAATAGGGCTAGAGCATTGCTAGATGCTGTACGGGCAGCCAAAGCTGAGGCTGGCCCCGGTTTTGGAGTCTCGGTGAAGTTAAACTCGACTGACTTTCAGAAGGGCGGTTTCACGAAAGCCGATTCAATGGCCGTCATCGGAATGTTGAACGCGCTGGATTTGGATTTCGTTGAAATCTCTGGCGGTAATTATGAGCAACCTAAAATGATGGACATGGACGGGCTAAAGCCTGTCTTCGAAGAGGCTGCAAAAGAAAGTACCAAAAAGCGTGAGGCTTATTTCCTTGAATACGCCAAGGAAGTGCAAACAGTCGCGACAATGCCTCTCATGGTGACAGGGGGCTTCCGCACAACTACCGGAATGAATGAGGCATTGGCCGGCGGGGAGGCCGATTTGATCGGATTGGGCCGCCCCTTATGTGTAGATACCGATGCCCCAGCACGGCTACTGTCTGGAGAACTGGAAGAGCTACCAAGTTGGGAAAAAACTTTGCGCATCGGGCCCGGCATTTTTAGCCCGACATCTTCAATCGGCTTATTCAAAGCGCTGAATGGTTTTGGCATGCAGGCTTGGTTCTATAGCCAGCTTCATGCGATTGCCGATGGTAAGGGACCTAATCGCAAGCTCGGCGTGCTCGGTGCGTTTTTGAAGATGCAAGGTCTCGACGGGAAGATGGCAAAGGCCTATCACGCAGCCCTCAAGCAAAAGGCTTCTGCATGACCCTGCATATTTCATCGAATTTCGACGGCGGCAACATCATCGTAAAGGACGCTAGCGATCCTTTAAATATACGCCTTGATATTCGCAAAGATAATGAGTCAGACTTCTACCAATGGTTTTCGTTTCGGGTGGCTGGCGAAAAGGGTACCGAACTTTGCATGATCATCGAAAATGCTGGCGGCGCTGCCTATCCTCGCGGATGGGAGAATTACAATGCCGTTGTATCCGATGATCTTGTGACATGGAAACGTGTCCCAACATCGTATGATGGCACAAAGCTAACCATTGAAACGAAGCTCCACCGCAGCTCGATTTATGTCGCCTATTTCGCGCCTTACCCATTGGAGCGTCATGCACAATTAGTGTCTGGAACATTAGGCCATGCGGACGCTCAGGTTAGCGTGCTGGGACAAACAATAGACGGCCGTGATCTGGATCTGGTTACAATCGGAAAGCCGGGGCCGGGTAAGCGCGCAATATGGGTCACGGCGCGCCAGCACCCCGGTGAAACGATGGCTGAGTGGTGGATGGAAGGATTTCTGGAACGTCTACTTGATCCAATTGAGGGGCTATCGCAGCAACTTCTGGAAAAAGCCGTCTTCTATATCGTTCCAAACATGAACCCGGATGGCAGTACACGTGGGCACCTTCGTACCAATGCAGCTGGGGTGAACCTTAATCGTGAGTGGCAATCACCAACGATGGAAAAGAGCCCGGAAGTCTATCTGGTTCTGGAAAAGATGCGCGAAACTGGCGTTGATCTGGCGTTGGATGTTCATGGTGATGAAGCTTTGCCGTATAACTTTATCGCGGGCACAGAGGGTATTCCGGGTTGGACAAATCATCTCGCCGACCTGCTGGGTGATTTTAAAGAGGCTTATGTGGCGTCATCAGGCGGGGCCTTTCAGACAAATTATGGCTATCCAACCAATTCACCGGGTAATGCAAACCTAACGATTTGTAGCAACGCCATCTCCGAAGAGTTTACCTGTCTTGCGATGACGCTTGAGATGCCGTTCAAGGATGATGCGAACAATCCGTCGGAACAGTTCGGATGGTCGCCCGCGCGGTGCAAACAGTTAGGGGCAACTGCCCTCGACCCAATCAACCGCGTCGTGCTGAATTTACGCTAAAGCCGCCCAAGCCTCATCGATCAAGGCGTAGCTTTTAATACGGGCCTCTGTCGTCTCTGCGATTGACAGAATGAACAGTTCGTTCGCGCCAGCTTCAGCGGCCTTATCATGCAGCGTTTGCGCGACTTTTTTGCCAGTGCCAACAATTGAACGCTGTGGAGGTATGATTGGGCTTCTCTCGATCTTCTCCGCGGCTTTCTCGGCGCTTTGGAACGGGCGGAAGAAGCCGGCACCGCGACTAAGGGACCAAGCGGCAACGCTGCCTGCTAGATGAGCTGCCTCTTCTTCGGTATCTGCCGCAAGCGCGCCCAATCCGATGGCGCAGTAAGGCTCGTCGGCAAACTGCGACGGTTGAAATGCGTCACGGTATGCTTCCAACGCAGCCGCAGCGCCGCCTGGGTTTAGGAAATCGGCGAAGGCGAGCTTGACGCCCATGCTACCCGCGAATGCCGCTGACCCCGGTGACGAACAAAGAACCCATAGATCAGGGCGTGGCCCTGCTGGATTTGCGGCTATCCCATGTGCGCGCATGTCTTTTGAAAGTGGTTTCTCCCCGCTGGCATCAAGGAACCAATCCATCAACATGCGCAGCATGGCTGGGAAGTTCTGTCCTCCTGGGCCAAGCAGGGCGGCAGAGGTGCGCGGGTCAGCGCCCGTGGCTCTGCCTAATCCAATCTCAATACGGCCCGGATATAATTGGTTGAGCGATTGCCCCCACTCAGCCACTTTTAGCGGTGAATAATTGGGCAGCATGATCCCGCCTGAGCCGAATGCAATTCGATCCGTTCGACTGGCCAAATCCGCCATCAGAATTTCTGGCGTTGTTCCGGCAAAACTGGATGAGTTGTGATGCTCTTGAACCCAAAAAGATCGAAAATTCATCGCGTCGGCTGCAATAGCGAGCGCCCTTGTTTCGTTTAGGGCATCTAAGGCCGTGCGCCCTTCAAATATCGGGGACGGATCAAGTATCGATAAAACAGGTTTCATACCGCGCTATGTGCGCCATGCCCGCACGAACCACAAGTTGGCGTGCGGGCATGTTTGTCGATTTAAAGCTAGTCTTCGGTATCGTCGTTCTTCTTCCCGCCGAAGATTGCGCCAAGTGCGCCTTCGACCGCCCGGTCTTTAAGTTCATCTTCGATGCTCTTTTCTTCTACTGGAGCAGCCTCTTCAGCGTCATCTGTCGGCGCAGCTGGAGCGGGTGTTGATCCGCGTTGCCCGCCAACGATATCACCGATGATGCCGCCAACGTCGCCGCCGACACGGTCTCTGATCGTATCTGCGACGGTTCCACGGGCGCGCGCGGTGAGTTCGGCGCGCACGGCATCTGTATCAAAGCCATAACTTGGCTTTGTCCAAGGACCGGAGATGCGGATTGGAACAGGAATGCCGCTCAGGCCGATTGTGCTTCCAGCGCCTTGAGCTTGGCTATCGACGCGCGGTGTGAAGCGGATATCGATCGTGCGCGCAGCGAGGTCGATCTTACCGGAAGCTGTAGCACTCAACACGGGATTGTTGAGCCGAACTTCTGAAAGTGTTGCGACGCCGCTATCGAATGTAAGATTACCAAGGAAGCTGGAAAAATCCGTCTCTGCGTCCGATGAAATGACATCCTTAAAGCTGGCAAGCGTTAGGTTACCTGATTTTACCGCTTCTCCAAGATTATCGGCTGAGCGAATTAGTTGCGCGAGATTGATGCCTTTTAGGGCACCGTTCGACAGGTTGGATTCAAACTTGCCGTCTAACCCACTGATCAACCCTTTTAGGCTATTGCCTTCAGAGCTTAGGTCCAATCGCACATCGCCAAGACCGCTAAGTCTATTGAAACCGGTGAGATCACCCAGCAGCTTTTGCGCTGCAACGCTGTCGGCTAGAGCATCGACTTTCAGTGTCGGCGTAGAGCGCGATGCGTCCAGTACCAGATCACCCGACCAATTACCGTCGAATGCCTTAAAGCCCGGTTTGTTGTCATCGTTACGGAAGATCGCTGACAAGCGCCCATCATCCAGGCGTGTTTTAAGCAAAGCATCGCTAAGCTCGATATTATCCAGAATCACATTGCCTGCAGCAATTGTAATCGTCGCATTCACAGCCTTAAGCCCGTCCAGCGCGAGCGGGCTGTCATCCCAATCCTGGTTGATATCTGCTGGCGCGTCAGTTTCTGCCGCAGATGCGCCAAGGAAGGGCGTTAGATCCAATGTCTCCATCGATAGATCTGCGACGAGGCGCGGTGTGGCCCCTTTTAGGTTAGCGCCAACTTGGCCTGTTGCGGACGTATCATCTAAAGTCAGGGTTGCGCCGCTCAGCATTGGGGCCAAAAGCTCACCGGAGACGTCGCCTTTGATTGCAACATTCTGGAGCGTATCTCCTTCTGGCAATTCCACATCAAGAGCTGCGAGAAGGGGGCGCAAATTTTGGCTAGAAATTGCCAGATCGCCATTCAGCACCTGTTGGCCACCCAAGTCGATTGATCCTGTGTAATCGGTGGTAAGGTTAGGTGCGCGCTGTTTCAGTGTAATTCCTGTCAGCGTCGGAGTTGCCGATGGCCCTTTCACTTTCGCTATTAGGTCAACATTACCCAAGATGCTTAATGGACCGATCATCGGTTGCCCGGCTTTGAACAAACGCTGCGCATCCGATGCGTTCAGAGTAATGGCGCCGTCGAGGATTGGTTGAGCGCCAAGCGTAATCTCACCAGCATACTCAAAATCTAGTCCAGTAGCTTTCAGCTTTGCTTCTGAGACATTCAGTAATGCAGTGTCGATTGGGCCCTTAATTGTGCCCTTGGCGGCGATGGATTTTAGTTCATTCGCTTTAATGGGCAGGTCTACATCGCCAATAACGGCCAGAACTTGCCCAATTGTTGTGGACGCGACAGTGAAAGAGCCATCAAGCTGTGGGATATCACCCAGCGATAAAAAGCCATCATATGTGATGTCTCCATAATCCGTTCCGAGCTCTATTGTTAGGGCTGACGGCGCATTGTTCGTAAGGCTATCAATCGTCTCAAGCGAGATGTCATATTTGAAAACCTGTCCATTTATCCGGCCGTCACCCTCGGACGTGAACGGTTTGTCCAATGCCGTAAGGCGCGCTGTTGTATTGAAATCAGTTAACGCGAACTGTTGCCCGGTCTGGCGGTCAGCAAAATATACTGCAGCATTGGTTAGTCCCGCGCGGGCAATACCAGTTTGGAAGCCGCCCTTAGCGTCATCGGGTTGGTCTGAAGTGTCTGTTTCTTCGGGCGCTGGGAATTCCCAATTGGACCTGCCGTCGATCAGTTTCTCCAGACGCACAGTCGCGTCGCTTAGTGAAATTTCACTGATCTCGACTTTCTGGGAAAAAAGCGGCCAAAGTTTTACATTCGCTTTTAACTGACCGGCTTCAATCATTAAGGCATCAGTGAAGCCGTCTGGATTCGCCACTTGTGCGCCGTCAATCTTCGCTGAAATGGATGGAAAAATTGAGAGACTTGGATCCCCAATAAGAATCACCTCTCGTTCCAGCGCTTTTGTTGCAGCAGATTCGATCTGATTCTTATAAACTGAAGAAGGAATCAGGAATGGCAGTGCAATAACTGCGACGAGCAGTAGGGCAAAGATGGATCCGGCAATGATCAGGATACGTTTCATGGGGCTTTTCGGCCTTAAGTTGCTTAAGTTTACGCTGATAGGTGCAACTCGTGTCAAAGTCATGGCAAAAGCCGCTTGACCCCGCAAAATGTCACGTATAGATCACCCTCTCTGCTTAGGCAGAAACAGAGAAATGCGCGGGTGTAGCTCAGCTGGTTAGAGTGCCGGCCTGTCACGCCGGAGGTCGCGGGTTCGAGCCCCGTCAATCGCGCCATTTCTTCAAAGAAATGTCCAATAAATACAAAGACTTAACCGACCGCCGGTGGTGTTTATCGCCTATTCTTCAAATTTTGGGATACAAATTGGATACAATTTGGGATACAGAGGGGAATGGCAGCGCCCCTAGATCCCAACCGATTTTTACTCCAGCGCGGCAAGCGCTGGTATTATCAACGGCGTGTGCCCACGCAATTTTCTGAGATTGATACACGGCGATTTGCCAAGGTTTCGCTCAAAACAGAGTCGCTTGAACTCGCTCGCTTGCGGCGCGACCAGCTTGCAGAGGCAGACGATGAGTTTTGGATGGCGCTCGCGGTTGAGGCTGGCACCGGCCCTGCGGTTCGCACCGCCCTTGAGCATCGCTATAAAGCTGCCATCGCGCGGGCGATGGCCTATGGGTTTTCCTACAAACCAGCCGAGCCTTTGGCAGAAAGCCGCACCATCGCAGAACTGATGCAGCGGATAAAAACGCTGGAAGCCCAGGCGGGCAAGTCTGGCGACCCAGGCCGCGCGGATACAGAAGCGCTGCTCGGCGGGTCACCCAATCCTGCCGCGACTATCACCGTGTCCGAAGCC
>JAQWGO010000076.1 GCA_029238175.1 Henriciella sp.
TGATCTCTTTTACGTGTTTCTCAGCTGATCCTTCAGCCCGTGATTTCTGTCTCATCATCTTTCCCTTCCTAGGAAATGATGAGCGACAAACCCTCTCTTAGCAATTTAGCACGTCTGTCTCATAGTCGCTGACGGGGAACAGCAACGTCGATGACACAATGCCATGCGCCGCAGGCATTCCGTCTGGGGCGACAGCCATGTAGAGAGAGCCATCAACGCCCATTTCCGACCATACCCGATTGTCAAATTCATCCTGAAAAGGATGTCCTGTCACTTCTTCTGCAAGAAGCACGAGTGCTTGAGTGATGGGTGACCCATAGCCGAAATAGCTGCCCGGCTCTGTGATTGCGATACCGTCCTTTAGAATTTCGCGGACGGAGATCCATTTGTTTTGAATTGGATCAGCCTCGCCAAACTCAGAGAGAAACACGCGGATGGCGATAGATGAGGGATCACTGCGCGTTTCATTATTTTCTTCGATGTTCAGGCCCGTTGCCATGTCGAGAATATCTTTGACCTTTACTTCGCCGAGCGCCGTGCCTTCAAAGTCCGACATATAGGTTTTGTAGGGCTGGCTCTCGTCAATCTTTCCCTCTGCGATCAGAAGGTCAATCAGTAGGGACACGGTTGGCTTCGCATTTGACGCCCACAAATGCAGATCGCTTTGTTGCATTCCCGGATATCGCTCAAAAACGATCTGGCCGCGATGAATGACGATAAAGCCTCGGGCGTAGCTCTCCGGGTGGTCCAGAAACGTTTCAAGTGACATGTTCCCCAAAGTCGTTTGCGCGCGGATTGCACCAATCTCGGGTCGGGGCGCATGCGACAGCGGCCGCGTTGGGCTTCGGCGCGGGATGATCGCAGACCGCATGGCGTTTGAGACATGCCCGTTCCACCAGAGAGACACATCCCGGCCGGTCAGAAGCTCTGCGACTGTTGCACGGCGATGAAAGTCACGAGACTGTTCTATGCTGAAACCGTCGCGCGCGACCGACACTGGCAGACGGGCAGCGACGAGATTTGACGTTTCGGGACTTGCTTGAATGTCTGAGGGTGCTGTGGCGCACCACGCAAACAGGACCAGACAAATCATGGAGAAAATAATCTTAAACATTGAATGCTAGTTCCATGGTAAAAATGTAGGGCTAAGCCTGCTTGTCGTTTTGGGGGTTATGCAGTCCAACCTGGATTATGCCGTTTGAGCTTTCGAAGGAAAGCTGGCCAAGCGAGATTATCGCCCATGCCAGCTTTGAAAGCTGGGCTGCCCTGATCGTAAACCTTGGCAGAAACCTCTGGCGTGCAAAGGCGTGGGGGCTTTGTATCGCTCTGGGCGAGAATCTGTGCCCGGCAGGCCTGCTCCAAGAAGTACATGCGCAGAAACGCGAGGGCGCAATTTTCGCCGATAGTCAGCGTGCCATGATTACGAAGGATCAGATTACCATGATTGCCCATGTCTCGGACAAGCCGCTCGCGCTCTTCGAGGTCTGTCGCGAGACCTTCATAGTCGTGGTAAGCAACGTCGTCGTGCACCACCATCGCGAACTGTGTGCTCGGAAGGAGCCCGTCCTGCTGGGCGGATACAGCAACACCATAAGGTGAGTGGAGATGTAGCACGCAGTGGGCGTCAGCTCTTGCCATATGTAGGGCGGAGTGGATCGTAAAACCGGCCGGATTTGAGAAATACGGCGTATCACCAATCACCTCTCCATCTTCATCAACCACGATGAGCGCGGTGGCGGTCATCTCTTCAAACGACACGCCGTAGGGGTTCATCAGGAACCGCGTCTTCCCGTCTTCGTTGGGCAAGCGAACGGAAATGTGGGTGAAGATATGGTCTTCCCAACCATGCAAGGCGCACAGCCGATATGTGGCGGCGAGATCGCAGCGAAGTGCCCACTCAGCTTCAGACACCTGATCTTTTATGGACGGCAGATCGAGTGGGTCTGGAATATCGAACCCGGAGAAGGGGATTACGACTTGTTCTGTCGAGGTATCAGGCATGATCAACTCCTTTAAGATGCTGGTGCGGTGGTCGTTTCGGCGCGCTGGATATCACCTATGATTGTTTTGGCTGCCATGGCGTAGGCAAGCGCAGCGAACGCTGCTGCAACCGGGGCGAGCCAAAGGGCGGCTCGCAAGCTATCCTGTCCAAGTGTCGGATTGAGGATGTCACTGAGCAAACCAACCGCCACGGGGCCAAGGCCTGCACCGACGAGACTGATAATGAACATTAACAGGGCTCCAGCGGTTGCCCGCATATTTGTCGGTGCCAAAGCTTGTGTCAGTGCGAGGACCGGTCCCATGAAAAACGTTGCCAACATAGCGGGCAACACAAATGCCGTAATGGCAAGATCACCGGTCGGCGCTATCAGAACCAGCGCATAACCAGGGATGAGCAACAATTCCCCAATCACCAAAACCCAAAGCCCCCAGCGAAGATCGCGCTTGGATAAACGATCAGCTACAAGTCCGCCGAGTATGAGTGTGCCAATTGACCCAGCAACTCCAATGGCGAGGCCGAGCTTGATGCCAACTTCATCTTCCACCATGCTGTGGCTGCGCTCGAGCATGGACGGCAACCAATTGACGACACCGGTGCCGAGAAATTGCACCAGGGTGGATCCAATTACGATCCATCGGAAGGCGGGCTGCGACCACAGGAAACGGAACGCTTCCATCATAGACGTTGATGCGCATTCTTCTCCGGCAAGCCCGTCAGCGGCGCCGCGCTGCGGGTCGCGCACCGTTAAGTAGGCGAGCAAAGCAACAAGCACACCGGGCGTGCCGATCACAAAGAAGGCGGTGCGCCAGCCGTAATTGGCAGCCATGTATCCGCCAACGGCGAAGCCGACCAATAGACCGATATTGCCGCCTATCGCATAGATTGCCATGGCGGTTGATCGGCGAGCCTTTTCGAAAAGGTCAGATATGATCGAATAGGATGCAGGACCGGTGCCCGCCTCGCCAACGCCGACACCGATCCGTGCGAGAAACAAAGTGAAAAAGCTGGTGGCAAATCCACAAAGTGCGGTAGCGACACTGAAAAGACCAAGGCACGCCGAGATGATGGTCTTGCGACTATGCTTGTCCGCAAGCCTTGCGATCGGCAGCCCAAGCGTGGCGTAAAATATGGCAAAGGCGAAACCGGACAACACGCCGAGAGACCAGTCTGGCAGCGCAAGCTCCGCTTTGATCTGCGGCAGCAGGATGCCCAGCAGATATCGGTCGACGACGTTGAGGCTATAAACCAGGGTCAGAACAAACAATATCCACCAACGCCCAGAAACAGCTGATGCTTGCGCCGCGCCCGGATCAGAAGCTTTATCTGACATCCGATCCCTCCCTTTAATTATATTGTGATATTATTTATTGCTGATAGCTTGGAATCTGGAAAAAGGAAAGTCCCTCATAAATCTTTAGAGGGTTGGAAGGATTTGATATGGCGGAACGGACACAACTACCTGCAACATCCAGCGATCCCATCGTCATCGTCGGCGGCGGACTACTGGGGGTCGCAACGCTCTATGAACTCGTCTCCAGAGGAGAGCCGGCTGTTCTGCTTGAGGCAAATCAGAGCGTTGCCGACGAGACGAGTTTTGCAAACGGCGGCATGCTGACGCCGTCAATGCCAGATCCGTGGAATAGTCCTGGCGTCGGCGCCCATCTCATTGAATCTCTTTTCGACCCAAAATCGCCGCTCAAGCTACGCTGGAAAGCGATCCCCGGACTGACTTTCTGGGGACTTGAGTTCCTGCGTAATTCTGCACCAAAGCGGCATGCCGCTACGACAGATGCGAACTATCATCTGGCGAGTTATTCAACGAAAAAAACCGATGACCTCCGCCGAGAACTTGGGCTCAAATATGACTTTTCGGACACTGGCACACTGAAGGTGTTTGAGTCAGAAGCAGCTATGGATGGACCACGGGCGTTGGCCGAACGACTGGAGGTGCACGGGCTCAAGTTTGAGGCGCTTGATCGCGAGCAGACAATCGCCGCAGAGCCGCAGCTAGGTCCGATCAAGGACCGCATTGTGGGCGCCCTTCGATACCCTGATGATCATGTTGGCGATGCGCGGAAGTTTACCCAAGACCTCTCAAAGCGGGCAATGGCTGCAGGGGGGGAAATTCGGTTTGGAGCGCGGGTCGATCGCATACTTCGGGAGGCCGGACGCGTCAGCGGCGTTGAGGTGGGCGGCGAGGTATTGAAGGCGAAATCCCTCGTCCTAGCCGCGGGCGTTTCGGCTGCAGGCCTTGGGCGGGCACTCGGTATTCGTCTTCCCATCGCTCCTGCGAAAGGCTATTCGTTCACCATCGATGCCAGCGCTCTTGGGAATGAAATGCCGCGCGTGCCCGTCATAGATGATGCTATGCACGCAGCAGTCGTGCCTTTGGGCCAGCGCTTACGCTTTGTTGGAACAGCAGAGTTTGCTGGCCGGGACACAAATATCGATCCGGTTCGGGTGGATAATCTGAAAGCTCTTTTCGAGCGCATGTATCCGCATCTGTCGGATCGCGTTGATCTTTCGACCGGTCAGGCCTGGGCCGGATTTCGCCCAATGAGCGCGGATGGTCGTCCGTTCATCAGCCAATCCCCAATTGAGGGTCTTTGGCTGAACTGCGGACATGGCCATTTGGGCTGGACCAAAGCGGTCGGTTCTGCGCGCCTGTTGGCGGACCAAATGCTGGGCACTCCCACCGAAATTGATGCAACGCCGTTCCGGTATAAGCGCGGACGCTAAGGCTTTGGTTTGAGGGCAGCCTTGAACAGGCGTATCGCTTCGCGGCCGCGCGCTTCGACCACATCTGGTTCATAAGCAGATTGACCTATGACCGCTTCGATCTGTTCAGCAAGGAACACTGGCCCTAGCTGCACGAACATCAATTGAAATGTTAGCCAAACCTTGTTCACGTCACCGGCAAGAGCGCCGACCGCTTCCAGCCGATTGATATGCCCCTGTAGCATCTGGAAATAGGCCTTGAACATGTCGTTGGCTATGGTGGGATCTTCGCTGACCAATTGGCGCAAATAGAAGAGAAGCGACACGCGCGGAGCCAGAATATTGACAGTCCGCTCTTGGAGCCGGTCGATGAGTGCGGCGCCATCCATAGTATCCAGATTGGCTCCGATTGCGTCGAACGCTTCGCGGAGTTGGGTTAGGACATAGTCATTCGTCGCGGCGATCAGATCGTCTTTTGATCCGAAATAGTGCCGTACCAAACCTATTGAGCCTCCAGCACGATCCGTCACGTCTTTGATGGAAACCTTGCTGAAGCCTTTGTCGGAGAACAGATCCACCGCAGCGCTCAAGAGATCGCCTTTAACGTCCCGATCATCTGACTTGGTTGGCCGCCCCTTACGGGCCGGTGATGCACTTCCTGATGTCATGGTCTTTTCCTTACTCTTCAGAGTATACCCCTCAAGCTAAGCCGCTTGTTGTATAATTGCTACAACTGAACTGTTCGAATAGACTTCGCACCGCTGCGTACAAAATTATTCTCTTAAAACAATGGACTAGTATTCATTCCACGCCGAAAATCAGCTCCATTATTTCTCCTTGCCAATACCTCATTATTATATCAAGATATCATTAAATCGCAATCGAGCAAAAATTCGATGCGAGCAAACTCGGGAGGACCACCATGAAACGCATTCTTCTAACATCCGCCGCTACATGTTTTTTCGTCGGCGCCATGACACCAGCATTTGCGCAAGATGCCAGTGAAAGCGACGACGGCGCGCGTCGCCTCGGGACGGTGACTGTCAGCGCGCAAAAACGCGAACAAAGCCTGCAAGACGTGCCAATCGCAATTTCGGCTGTCACAGCTGAAGATATTGAACGCATTCAGGCCTCGAGCATCCAGGACCTGCAAAATTCTATTCCCAACGTGACCATTCAGGGACAGGATCCAACCAATCTTGCCTTTGGTATCCGCGGCATCGCCGACCGTTCTCGCAACCCCGGTTACGAAAACCGAATTGGAGTTTACATCGACGGTGTATGGGTCGGTCGCTCGGTAGGCGCAAACGCGCTGACGCTCGATGTTGAGAATGTGGAGATCCTGCGCGGCCCGCAGGGAACCCTGTTCGGCAAAAACACAGTGTCCGGCGCGGTCAACATCACAACCCGTAAGCCAGACGATGAGTTTGGCGCCTTTATCCGCGGACAGGCTGGCAATTCTGGTTTAATTGGAGGCACAGCCGGAATCGACGTGCCGCTCTCTGATACATTTCGTACGAAGTTCACAGTTTCTAAGCGTGAACGCAACGGGTTTACCGAGGATGTGCTCAGCGGCGTTGACTATGGCAACATTGACGAGTTTGCAGCCCGGGCCGGTGCAGAGTGGGATATTGCCGCGAATACAATGGCCAGCCTATCTATCGACATGTCCGAGAATGACTTCCGGCCAAACATTGCAGAAAGCACGGCAGACGCCACGGCGCCAGCCACGTTCCAAGTTGCTTTGGACGCAAAGCCAGAGGCTTATACCCGCTCACAGGGCGCAGCTCTGACCGTCACACATGAATTCGACAATGGGTATGAGCTTACATCGATCACAGGCTTGCGTTCGACGACGCGTAAGCTCACAGATATTGACGAAGATTATTCAGCGTTTCCGGCTGCGACGACTGACTTCGTAACAGAAGATGCTGATAATATCTCGCAAGAGTTCCGCATCGCATCCCCCGAATATGACCGGTTCGACTATGTCGCGGGCGTGTATTATCTTGACCAGCAGATTGATGGAAACGCGCAAGCGAGCGCGCTTCTTGCTGCGCTCAATCCGGCTTTTCCCGCGATCTATCGCAGTGTCACACATGAAGAGTCGCTATCTGCTCAGTCGTTCGCGATCTTTGCTCATGGTAATTATGACATAAGCGAGCAACTTCAGTTGACGGCAGGTTTGCGGTACACGGACGAAAGCAAAGACTTCGACTACGCGATCGATGATGGAATTGGCTTGTTCACGACGGGCACGCTGTCCGATAGTCGTTCTCGCACAGACTGGTCGCCGACGGTCAGCTTGAACTGGTTTGCCACAGACAATTCGATGCTTTATGGGCGCTATTCCCGTGCATTCAAATCTGGGGGCTGGAATGCTGACTTCATTGCCAATATCGAAGCGCTTCCTTTTGATGATGAAGAAGTCGATGCGTTTGAACTTGGCTTCAAGACCTCGCTTCTCGAAGACACCCTACGTCTGAACGCGGCGATCTTTAGCCAGAACCACAAAGACTTCCAGGTCTTCAGCTTTACCCAGCTCACGAATGGCGGAACGCAACTCACTGTCACCAATGCCGGTGAAGTGACGACCCAAGGCTTCGAACTCGACGCCCAGTGGCTCGCGACTGACCATCTTCGTCTCTTCGCAAACTGGGGTTATACGGACGCCGTTTTTGATAGCTTTGAGGATGGTGGCGGACCGGGCATAGACTTTGACGGCAATGTCCCGTCCGAAGCACCTGAAAACACCATTAGCCTTGGTGCTGATTTCCGATACCCCGTATGGAACGGCGACCTCATTGTGCAGGGGGACTATTCCTATCGCGACGAATACTTCTCCAATCCGAACAATCTGCCTGTAAACCTGAACGAGTCTCTTACCCTCTTCAATGGCCGGGTCGGATATGAAGACGGGTCAGGACGTTGGGGCGTATTCCTGTTCGGCAAGAACCTTGGCGATGAAGTCACGTCGGTCTACAACACTCGGTCATTCCTGGGTGTTCCGCGCTCGACCTACTCCGATCCCCAGACCTATGGCATCGAGCTTAAGGTCAATTTCGGCAGCGCGGCCAACTAAACTCTTGATGGTGCCTGGCATGCCCGTGCGATAGCGTCAGGTACCCATCGAAAGGTGGAACACATGAAAGTCTTCATCGCCGGTCTCGCGACCGAAACCAATACCTTTTCTCCCATCCCTACGGGCATGATTAGCTATCAGGAAGGTTTGATCGCCCATGGCGATGCGACAACCCGCGCGCCCGTAGGGTTTGGTGCCCCCATGCATGTCTGGAGAGACCGCGCAGAGGCCTTGGGCTGGGATGTCGCTGAAAGCCTTGCGGCCTTTGCGCAACCTGCGGGTCCGACGGTCGCCTCCGTCTATAACGCATTTGTGGACGAAATCCTGACGGACCTCAAAGCCGCTAAGCCCGTCGACATTATCTTACTCACGATGCACGGGGCCATGGTTGCCGAAAATTGCGATGACTGTGAGGGCGACCTGATGTCTCGTTGCCGGGAGATTGTCGGGCCAGATGCCATTATCGGTCTGGAAATAGATCCGCATTGCCACATGACCCCATTGATGCTTGAGGCGGCAAATCTCATTGTTGCCTACAAAGAGTACCCCCACACCGATATTTCTGATCGCGCCGAGGATCTGTTCACGCTCGCTGCGGACGCGGCAACCGGCAAGACCAACCCGATCATGCGCACCTATGATTGCCATATGATCGGGATGTACTTTACGCCGCTGGAACCAATCCGATCCTTCACAGACGACATGTTCGCTGAAGAGGGCAAGGGCGGCATTCTCTCCTTGTCGCTCTGCCATGGATTTCCATGGGGCGACACGGCCGAGACTGGCACGAAAATGCTGGCCATTGCGGATGGAGATGCCGCTATCGCGGCAGCGCGGGCCCGCGCCTATGGAGAGCGGCTTTGGAGCCTGCGCGATCAACTGGTGTCCAACTACCCAACCATTGAAGAAGCTCTCGACAAAGCAGAGGCGTTGGACGCGGACAAGCCCATCGTGCTGGGCGACTTTGCAGACAATGCCGGCGGCGGCGCGCCAAGCGACTCCACATTTGTGCTTAAGGAGGTGCTCAATCGCGGCCTGAAAGGCGTAGCGCTCGGCATGTATTGGGATCCGATCGTGATCCGACAGTGCGTGGAAGCTGGCGAAGGGGCGCGGCTGACCCTGCGCATTGGCGGCAAGATGGGCCCAGCCTCTGGCAATCCAATCGATTTGACCGTTCGTGTGCTGGCGATAAAAAAAGGCCTGAAGCAGAAATTCGGAGATCTCGATATGCCCATGGGGACTGCTGCGCTTCTGGAGGCGAATGGCGTCTACTTGCTCGTAAATGACCAGCGCTCGCAACTGTTTGACCCGTCAGGGTTCACCCAGTTAGGACTCGACCTCAGCCAGATGAAGATCATTGTCGTGAAGTCCTCAAACCATTTCTACGATCGGTTTGCGCCTATTGCCGAAGTGGTCTGGCACATGAAAACACCTGGGGCGATTACGCCCGAATTCACTTCCATTCCCTATACAAAGCGAGACGGAAACTATTGGCCTCGCGTCGATGATCCTTTCGCATCTGAAACAGCACTGGCAGAGTGAGCGTCATGGACATTTCGAAAATACCATTATCCCCAATCGTCGAGCATGAGAGCTTATTGATCTTGTCAGGTCAGCTGGCGTTCACCACGCCTGGTGTTCTTGTGCAGGGCGGCATCGCAGAACAGACGCATCAGGTGATGACCAATATCGCGGCAATTCTCAAATCGCGCGGCGCAGGACTGTCCGACATTCTGAAAATGACGATCTGGCTGACTGACAAAGCTGACTTTCTTGGCTTCAACAAGGCGTATGGCGCGTTCTTTGAGCCCGGCACATATCCAGCCCGCTCAACAGTCGTGTCGCAATTGCTTATCGATGGCGCTCTAATCGAGATTGAGGCGATTGCCAAAAAGCGCTGATCCAACGATGTGGAATAATCGGAGAGAGCGATGATGAACGATATTCATGGATGTCCATGTTGCGGATCCGGATTCGGAGAGTTATTGGGATTTTCACGTGACAGGCTTCTGTCTGATGGCTTGATCCAACCGCAGCAACGATCACGAACAGTGTTCTCACGCCGGACTTTGCTTCAAACAACAGCTGCAGTCAGCGTTGTCGCGTTGGCGGCCTGCGCCGATCCGACAACGAATATACCGGCGGCGAACACCGCGACGGATGTGCGAGTCTATTTCGGCGGCCCCATCCTCACCATGGATGAACATTTCTCCGTTCCCGAAGCGATTGCGATTAGAGGCGAGACAATCTCGGCCGTCGGTCGGCGCATCGATGTCGAAGAAGAAGCTGGACCCGGCGCCGAGCTCATTGATCTTCAGGGTCACGCCATGCTGCCCGGATTTATCGATCCTCACACGCATATCGTTATTGGGGCGTTGCTGGATCAAGCCATGGACTATGTTGGCATGACGCGCTTCGAGACCAAGTCAGATGTGCTGGAGCATTTAGCATCCAAAGCCGATGCGGTATCAACGGGTGAGTGGATTGTCGCACGCAATTACACGCCTATGCTGCAGGGCGCTGGAGCTCCCTTGACCCGAGACGAACTTGATGCGGCCTCCCCTCAAAATCCGGTGGCTGTGATGAATGCGTCTGGTCATATCTTGTATGTCAACTCGCTTGCCTTGGCCGCCGCTGGTATTGAGGAGGATGTAACGGACCCGTCGGGCGGCAAGTATGGTCGTACTGAGGATGGGCGTCTCAACGGTGAAATATACAATGGTCTCGTCTACATGCGCGTCCTGAATGCGTGGGGCGGAATCTCAAGTTCCAACCCCATTCAGGCGATCGTGCAGACGTGTCATGAATTTGCTCGACTCGGTTTGACCACTGTCACTGAGATGAGTCTTGGCGGTTTATCTCAAGGGGTCGGCGATCTAAATTTGCTGCAGCAAGCGGCGGCGACAGGTGACCTAGCCCAACGCCTGAGAGTTTACTGCCTGTATAGTTTCGGCGAGCAATTTGCTGAAGCTGGCGTCAAGATGGATGACGGCGATGCACTTTTGCGAGTATCCGGCGTGAAACTCATGGCCGATGGTTCAAATCAGGGGTTCACAGGCTTACAGCGCGAGCCATATCTCGGGCGTTCGGACAATGGGCTCGCTTATATGAAGCCGGACGAAATGAAGGAGATCATGGCGAAGCGGGCATCTGAAAACTGGCAAATTGCCATCCATGGAAACGGCGATAAGGGCATCGATAATATTCTCGATGCTGCGGAGGCGGTGCAGGAACAAGGTATCGATATTGGCAACAATCGCCTGCGTATCGAACATTGCTCTATCCTTCACGATGAGCAGATCGAGAGGATGAAATCGCTTGGAATATCAGCGAGCTTCTTGATTCCCCACGTCCACTATTGGGGCGTAGCTATGCGTGACAGCATATTCGGTGAAGAAAAGGCAAAACTGTTGGATCGCTGCGCGAGTTGCGAAGCAGCAGGCGTCGGCTTTACGTTACACTCAGATTTCTTTGTGACTGATCCCGACCCACTTCACTTGGTGCAGATTGCCGTCACACGGGACACTTGGGCCGAGCCGGACTTCACGCTCGCTCCCAATGAGCGGATTTCGGTTGAATCAGCGCTACGCGCAGTAACATCTGAAGCAGCGTGGCAACTCGGATCGGAACATGAAATTGGCAGCCTTGAAGTGGGAAAGCTCGCCGACTTCGTCATATTAGATGCTGACCCAAGAAAAGTTACTCCGACGAGCATCCGGACGATCAACGTGATAGAGACTTGGATGAATGGCATACGCCGCTTCCCCACTTAGCCGTTGACGTGGGCATCATGGCAGAACAGCGACGGCTGCTGCCTGCAAATCTCTACTGCCCATTTGCCATCGGCTTCTTTCCGCGCCCCGCCCCTCTCTGCGCATCAGCGAGGAAGCGAGGGTGAGGCGATAAGCCGGAAAATCCCCGCAGCGCGGGCGCGATGGCGACCGTGGCACGTGTGATTAAGCTTTATGGTGAGGCTTACTGGCCGATCCTCGACCGTTTGGAAAATGAGCTTGAAATCCGCCGTGCAAAAGATGCGCGCCTGTCCCGCCACCTCGCCCGGTTTGACAAACGTCAGCAGGCATCACATTCAAAGTCCGGAGGCTCCGCGGTTAGGATAGGACGGCTTACCCGGCAATAGCCTCAGCGTTACTCCTTTTTTAAGTATTCCCGATCGGTAACATTATACCGCCTTGACACCCCGTATTGCATTATTCTTCCTGATCGGGAAGATTTTACTTGATTTTAGGTTTTTATGCCCATATCTTCCCGTTCAGGAAGAAAAAACATGACAATAACTGATATTGGTAACCTCATACGGCAAACCAGAAACACGCAGGGTCTGCGCCAGGACGAATTGGCAGCAGCGGCCAATGTTGGGGTGCGATTTCTTATCGAACTTGAGGCCGGAAAAGAAACGGCGCAAGTCGGTAAAGTGCTTGCTGTCCTGACCGCGCTGGGGATCGTTATGACACTGTCACCACCGGCGGGCACGACATCATGAGCCAGCATCTCACAGTGTGGTGGGACGGGGTTCGCGTCGGCGCGCTCGAGCTCAATCAATATGGTGAGCCAGAGTTCAGTTATGCAGAAAGCTGGCTCACGCAAGCTGATCCAAAGCCAGTCTCAACCTCCCTTCCGCTCAGTTCAGAGCCCTTTGACCGTCGCGCGACGCTCCCATTCTTTGAAGGCTTGTTACCAGAAGCCTCACAACGAACAGCAGTTGCTCAAACGCTTGGTATATCTGAGCGAAACGAATTTCGCTTGCTGCAGGCGCTCGGCGGTGAAGTTGCAGGCGCGCTTGAAATCTGGCCAGATGATACCCCTCCTCCGAGTGGCGTGAAAGCCGCGTCCAATGCACCCTTGTCTGACGAGGCTCTCGCAGCTCTCATTGAGCGCATGCCCACCCGTCCCATGTTGGCAGGCGGTGATGGCGGGCTGAGACTGTCGCTTGCAGGCGCACAGGCAAAATTGCCCGTTGTGCTCGTCGACGGGAAGGTTGCGCTCCCATCTGCAGGCCAACCCACCACGCATATACTGAAACCTCAAATTGCTCGCTTCGACGGTACCGCCGAAAATGAGGCCCTATGCATGACGCTCGCGCAAAAAATTGGTCTCGATGTAGCCTCCATCCAATATCACGCAATCGGAGAGACGCGGTTCGTACTGATTGAGCGCTATGACCGCGTCGATGCAGAAGACGGTACAATTCAGCGGCTCCACCAAGAAGATTTTTGCCAGGCTCTGGGCCTGACATCAGCGAAGAAATATGCCGCTGACGGCGGTCCCGTCTTCCGCGACTGTTTTGATCTTGTGCGCCGGGCAACGACACGCCCCGCTACGGAGACACTCAAGCTTCTCGATGCAGCGATCTTCAACACAATCATCGGCAACGCCGACGCCCACGCCAAGAACTTCAGCCTGCTCTTCACACCCGGTAGCACTGAACTCGCGCCCCTTTATGATCTCCTATCAACGGTCGCGTATCCTGACCTCAGCCAGCGCTATGCAATGAAAGTCGCCAAGCGTCGAACCCTCGAAGAGATACGCCCCGCAGACTGGTCGAAATTCGCAGAAGACATCGGCATGCGCCCACCCTTCGTGCGACGACGGGTCAAGGAAATCGCTGTCGCAATTTTCGACAATTTGGAGAGCGCCCTAAACACGCTTGATCTAGCCCAAGACCGATATGAAATCGCGGCCGGCTACCTCAAGGCTATTCAAGGTCGCGCAAAATATGTCCTCGCATCTCCGGCATAGGTATTGTCAGAAGAAAGCGCCCCCTAACCGCCCTGCTCTACGTTAGGTTTATGGCCAAGAACTCTTTCGCTATTTCAAATCCTCGCCTGAGATCATCCAACTCGCCGTGATGATGTATGTCCGCTTTCGCTTTGCCGATTAAACCGAGCGACGCAACACACTCCTGTAATCGCTCAGCCGGGCTATAATAGTCCAGTGTTTTTCTTGGGCGCTCATTAAGCGACCTGGCAATTTTGTTGAGCTGGCTCTGCGTGTGCTTTGAAAGATCGGTTCCTTTGGGAAGATACTGACGCAGGATGCGATTGGTGTTTTCGTTCGTGCCGCGCTGCCAGGGGCTTTTTGGATCACAGAAATAGACCTGTATGTCGGTCGCCAGCGTGAAGCGCTTATGATCTGAGAGTTCCTTGTCGCGATCCCAGGTCAGCGATTTATAGAGTTCTTTCGGCAGCTTCTTTGACTGTTTGATCAGCGCCGCAATGACCGTCGCGGTGTCGCGACTATCGACCTTGGCCAGCATCAGATAGCGCGTGTGGCGTTCAACCAGAGTGACGATATGACTGCCCTTTGATCCGGCGATGAGATCGCCTTCCCAATGGCCTGGTACGGCGCGGTCTTCCACAGCTGCCGGGCGCTCACGGATGGAGACCATCTCCTTGATCTGTCCGAGCCCCGATTGTCGCAGGCTGGAGGCACGCAGCCGGCGCATCGAGCGAGGGGAGCGCAGATACGCGATCAGCTCTTTCTTCAACGCGCCGCGAGCCTGCACGAACAAGCTTCGATAGATGGTCTCATGTGACACGCGTTTCGCCTCGTCTTCCGGATGCTGCTTTTTCAGCCAGCCTGCGATCTGCTGCGGCGACCATTGCTGGCGAAGCTTGGCAGAGACTGTCCGGCAAAGCGCCTTGTTTGCAAGCCAGTTTCGTGAGCTTGGGGCGCTGCGCCCGCATCCAGGCGGCGGTGTCTGCCTTGGTGGCGCGATAAGCCCTGCGTCCGCCATTGTGCATCACCTCCCGGCTGATCGTTGATGGCGCTCGCCCCAGATGGCTAGCAATGCACCGATACGATTGATCTGCCCCAAGACCGCGGGAGATTTCTTCCCGCTCTGAAAGGCTCAAGGCCAATGGCCCCCGCTCGCCTGGCTCTGGTCGAAATCCGCCGGTGCGAGAAATCAGCGGATGGATCGACGAGGAGTCCCGTTCAAAGCTGCGCCCGATCGAGGACATCGACTCCCCGCGCTGCCAGCGATCCCAAATTTCTGCCTTTTGAGCCTCAGTAAAATATATTCGACGACGTCGTTTCATCGTACCACTCCAGTTTTGATCTCAAACTAAAGTGTTGCAACGACCCGTTGAGCGCGCCCTTCAAAATCCTGAACATCTTCTCCACGAGCGTGGCATCGATATCTGCCATGAAAGTCTCAGGCTCTGGGTGGATCGGTTTGGTCCGATCTTAACCGGCAAGCTCCGACCGGAGCGCGGGTGATACATGCGCCAGCATGCTCAGTTGCAATGGCACTTGGATGAGGCCCCTACCGGGGCCTTCTGCACTTTCATCTGATCCACCGGATCGAATGATCGCTAACGCGACCAGCTGCGAAATCAAGAATGACAGCTCCGCCGCTGCGAACGCCATCTGCGAGACTATCCAGTCGGTCAGCGCAGAAGCGCGTATGCTCGTCGGCTCGTTTCATGATGCGGCAATGGAGCAGTTTCGCATCGCTTGCCCGCGGGTAGCGACCTTCATGCCGTTAGGCGAGGTTCGGAACTTTGTGATCGCCGCCCGCCTCGGCTTGTCGCGATTTATCGACACTCCGGCTGTTGCCATGCAGCTGCCTATAGAGGCCGAAGGAATCGATCTCACTCATCCACGCATTCTAGCTGCCGCGAAGGCCCGCGGAGTCCGGATTCAATACTGGACCATAAATGATCCGGGAGAAATCAGGCACCTGTTGGATATTGGAGCTGACGGGCTGATTACAGACTATGTCGAACGTGTTGGTGAGTTTCTCATTGAGTGAAAATCGTCGAAATCGTGCAAGCAAATGTCCGATGTCGGCTATGTCGCCGCACTGCGGCCATCTGATCCGCGGCGGGAATGCGCTTCATCTGAAACAATCGAAGACAAAACGCTCTGACCTGCTCCCGGTAGCGGTATGCGCCAGGCATACCGCAGGATCTCGAGGATCTGCGCATCTCTAAATTTCGACTTTTGCGCGGTTGTCTCTTGACGTCATCAACGCCGGAGAAATCAGGTTTTCAACCCAATCAATTCGGGGACCAATAAGCCCATGGCTCAAAGAATAGTGCCATTGATAATTTGCACAGCGGTGCCGTCAAAGAGGGTTAAATTAAAACCGTCAAAATCTTCATTATACGTTCGAGAGTAGTCTTGTAACAATCCGATAGCTTGTTGCTCACCTACGAGCAATCCGTCTACGCCATCTGATCGATAGTGAACACCGGCCCAATCCCGGCCGAGAGCTATATTGTTGGCGAGCTTATTGATTTCGCCGCCAAGTGTTAGCGTTTGTCCTGAATACGGTGAAAGCTCACTGCCGCTCGAATTTGAAATGACTGGATTCGGGTATTCTAAGTTTTCATTGAAGAACGCTTTAAGAACGGTCGAACATGCGCCTGCAATTGTCGCGTGGCCAGCTGGATAAGATGGGTGGGTTGGTGACCCTTCTGGGAAGGCTTGCGGCAGTAAATAGGTTCCATTGCTTGAGAAGATCCTCGCGACACCATCAGACTCACCAATTTCTCCTGGCAGGAGATAATCTTTCTGACCTGACAGCTGATAGTGAAGGCGTGCGGCGTATACTTCCGGTCGAGCGCGCCTGTGAACCAGCCATTTTTGATACCATGCACCGGTTAGCGAGAGGTTGCCCGCTTTGCAAACAAGATCGAGCACATCCGGGCCGCCCAACGAAGTGAATGCGGCCTGTGTCGCAGATGTGCGATACAAGTTGCCAATGTCAAAACTATCAGGAATGGCCAGCATTATGAGCGCTGCGTGAATATAGGCTTGGTAGGAATAATCGAGATGGACATACTCGCCGAGCGCCCTTGCGTCATTTATGTACCGGCGATCATTTTTTTCCAAAGCGGGCGCTGCCACTCCATTCTGCACACCGAGCCACGAAGCGGTATCGATCATGTGATCATCGCCAGCGGCGGGCGTGAGATAGCTTTGCGTAATGGTACTGTGCCCGTATGGGATATCCTGCCATAGGAACTGACTAAGGTAGGGGCCGACTAAATCGCCTGGAGTCTCTCCACGAAATACTGTAGAGGCCGTAACAAGATCAAACTCTTTTGGACCTACCGTTTGAGAGAATTGGTTGAGATCTGTGATCGCGGACTGCAAAAGTGAGTTGGTTTCGTAGTCTGTGAATGGAATGTCGCGGCATAGCGCTTTCCAATAGAGTTCCCCCATCTCTGCTGATGTTTCTAAACCGTCAAATGCCGGAGCCGGACGCATAAAGGTTCTGTGCGAATCCAAACCGACCATTTCTAACTTAAATGCGGCTTGGGGGCTAATCAGCTTTCTCGAACCGCCGAGTGGAATTGCTTCAAAATCTCTATTTCGACCCGAGTCAAGGGCTGAGAGATACGCTTGATAGGCGCCGATATCAACTTCGCCCAACTCATTGTGTGGTAACGCTTTTGAGTAACTGGCACGATAATCCGCAAATCGACCCTCATCACCATTCGTTTCTTGAGTCCCGTAAAAGGTGCTTGCTTGAAAACTTGCCGCTAAAGTTCGTTGAGTAAGTGCTTGATTTTGACGAGTCATTGGGTCGGCTCCAAAAATTGGATGATTTCCACTGCCTGAAGCTGGAGGAGGAGGTGGTGGAGGCGGAGGTGGGGGGGCTACTGTAGAGATAAGTGACGCGGTATCTGAAGATGGTTCACAGCCTGAAAGCACAGCGCTACCAGCAAAGCCCGCACTCGCCAGCAGCTTTCGCCGCGACCATCTATGCGCCGAGTCTTTGAATTCCATCTATTGATCCTCCAGCCAATGGGCAGCAGACTTTTTGGTTTAGCGCTATGGCACGAGTTCGTTGTTCTGTTCCGTTACAATGCGGTGCTTTTCGATACGCGCTCGGCTAGCCTTAATCCTGTTCCTTTTGGACCCCCCCCCAAATGGGGAGTATCCAAATTGAGCGGCCGAAAGATAAGCTAGGTGTCGAAAGTGTGTATATCGCCTTTAGTGCGCGCCCAGCAGAAACTCCGTTCTACCAAGAGTGACCCCTGAAGCGGGGGAAGAGGCCCAAGCCGAAGAATAGCGACCACACATACACGAGGAGGACCATATGAAAGTCGGATCAGGAGCGATCGTTGCGTTATTTTGGTGTCTCGCT
>JAQWGO010000079.1 GCA_029238175.1 Henriciella sp.
TTTTGTGATCATTACAGTTCTCCCAAGTATCGATAGGTCGTCCCCACCATATTTTGTGTATCAGCCATGTAAGCGGTTGTCATGTTTGAGTATTAAGGATCAAGGCGGGCTCCCTACAAGCTGCAACAAAACGCAATAAACCTTGTGTTGAGTTCACCCCCTCCGATCGCCTTTTATGTTCAGGTTATAGGAGCAATGACTTTGGCGCGTGTAGAGTATCAAACAACCCTTCAAACCCCTGTCATCTGTGCAGGCGTAGGCGTGCATTCGGGTGCGCGGGCGAAGATGGTCATTAAACCTGCACCAACTGGAACCGGTATTCGTTTCTTGCGCACAGACCTTGAGAACCAAACACCGATTGCGGCACGCGGCGATCAGGTCACTGAGGTTCAGCTTGGGACAACGCTGACGAACGATAATGGCGGAAGTATCGCGACCGTTGAGCACTTCCTTGCGGCGTGTGCTGGTATGGGCGTCGATAATCTGCTGGTCGAGATTGACGGTCCTGAAGTGCCGATCATGGATGGTTCATCGGCAGTGTTCTGTGAGCTGTTTCACAATGCCGGCATTAGAGAACAGTCTGCGCTGCGACGCCGTATCCGTATTTTGGAGACTGTCGAAGTTGTAGATGGCATCAAATGGGCACGTCTATCACCAAGCATTGATAATGTTCTGACGCTCAAAGCTAAGATTGAGTTTGAAACCAAGGCAATTGGTACGCAGCAAATGGCGATGCGGCTAATTCCAGGTGGTTTTGCGCGTGATATCGCGTTTGCGCGAACATTTGGCTTTGCGCGTGATGTTGAGATGCTCAAATCTATGGGCCTTGCGCGGGGTGGATCGTTAGAGAATGCCGTCGTTATTGATGGCGACGATGTTGTGAACCCCGAAGGTCTTCGCAGCGAGGATGAGTTCATTCGGCATAAGCTGCTCGATGCGGTTGGCGACCTAATGCTCGCCGGTGCCCCAATTGCGGGCTATTATGAGGCGCGCCAGCCTGGTCATGCGATGAATAACAAGCTTGTACGCGCACTTTTGGACCGCCCCGAGACGTGGTGCTGGGAAACTGACGCAGATGCCTTGGAAACCAGCGCTGAGGCGACAATAACAGCCTAAAGCCAATCAGGCGCAGCTGTCTTTCCGTCTTCAATCGCTTTCATCTCTGGCTGCGGGTACCGCTCAAGTAATTTTTCAATGATCTTGTCAGCGACGCGTCCGGCTTCGCGCAAGGGTTCATAATCCCAGCGCTCAAGATCACCGTCGAACCAACGTGCAACACCGCGATCAATCAGGCTCTTGTGCAAGCGATCGAACTTCGGCGCATTGCCTTTTAGCTTAGCGATATGGATTGGCAGCCCGTGCCACGCTGCATCAGACAGCATATTTGAGCTGTCTTCTGTTACAATCGCGACGTCAGAATAGAGTAGCCAGCCTAGATATGGATTTGGTCCATCTTCTGGACCAGCCCAGAAGTGAGCGCCGACGCGATCAGCAAGCGCTCGCATATCAGCAGCAATACCGACAGGTGTCCGCCGGGATGTTGTCAAACGTAGCCGCCACCCTTGCCCAGCCAGCGTCTCGAATTGTGCTAATAGAAGCTTACCATCGGCTTTTGTGAACTTGTGGGCTTTTGAGTCTCCACCTAGGATAACAATTGCGCTTCTCCCCCGCTCGTCAGCGAGGTCAGCGAAGATCTGGCCCGCTTCTTCGATAGTGTCTTCTGAAAAGTGTGTAGGTGACCCGATCGTCCGTAAAACATTGTCTCCCTGTAGGGCATCATGCTCAGGCACAATTACAAGATCATAGTTTTCTGGATCAGATTTCGGGTCAAGAATTTGGATCGTGAGTGTTTTTCCGCCGCTCCATCCCCGAACTGATGACGTGTAAGGCGCACTGCGCCGTCCCGCGGCAACCCATAGCGTTGGCCAAGGGCTGTTTAGGAGGCCCCTCTGGGCTTTGGGGAGGGCTTTTAGAGGAAAGGGCCAGTTAGCGCCCGGTAACCATGTCCAAGGGGCCTGCGGTGATAAAACTATCGGATCTGCGCGATGTCCCGCCCCAGCAATATGTGCGATCTGCATCCAGCGCCGTGTTTCTGAAAGTGCAGAGACGATCGCGCGCACTTGTGCTGCATTGCCTGCCCGGCCATCGCTAACCGCCCATATGGAAGGGCCAAGGGCTGTCTGTTTTGATGTCATAAAACGAGTTCCTGCGCACAGCCGAAGCGCGACTGTGTCAGAATTTGCCTAATTAGAGTAGGGCGAAGTCTAGATGTATTTTACATCCGCGATTTCATATGCACGCGCGCCGCCGGGGGCTGCAACTTCGGCTTCATCACCAACTGTCTTGCCAATCAAAGCGCGGGCCATTGGTGAGGTATTTGAAACCTTGCCCTTAGCAATATCTGCTTCATCTTCGCCAACGATTTGGTATGTCGATTCAACTTCGCTTTCGACATCGATAATCGTAACGGTCGCGCCAAACACGATTTTCTCGCCTTTAACTTTGGACAGGTCGATGACGTCCGCGCGTGAAAGTTTGTCTTCCAGCTCCATGATACGGCCTTCGATGAAAGACTGCTTCTCTTTCGCCGCATGATATTCGGCATTCTCAGAGAGGTCACCGTGCTCACGAGCAACTGAGATCGCTTGGATCACAGCAGGTCGTTCAACCGACTTCAAATTTTTCAGTTCTGCTTCAAGAGTGGCATGGCCACCAGCAGTCATAGGCGTGCGTTGCATGGGTTTTTACTATCGTTACTTCTTATTGGACATAAGCGTCCGATCAAAATGCCAATCCGTCAAGTGGGGTCTTACTAAGCTTTCTGCAAGGATCGCACCGAAAGCGGTTTTTCCCGTTTTACACGAATGGCTTTAACAGCCGCGCGTGAGGCTGAAAGTGTCGTAAAATATGGGATGCCTTGGACAAGTGCTGTACGCCGCATCGATTTGGAGTCAGCCCGCGATTGTGCACCCTCTGTGGTGTTGAAGACCAGATCGATGTCGCCGTTAATCATGTCATCGACGATGTTAGGTTTGCCTTCAATCACTTTGCGGACTTCGCGAGAGGCAACACCATGTTCTTTTAAGTATGAAGCGGTTCCAGACGTTGCGACAATATTGAAACCCATCTCGATTAGGGCAGTTGCAGCCTTTAGAACGCCCTCTTTGTCGGCATCTTTTAATGAGATGAAAACGGTCCCTGTTGTAGGCAAAGTCGTGCCAGCGCCAATTTGCGCTTTCAGGAAGGCTGTGCCGAAATCATCGTCCCAACCCATAACTTCACCCGTAGAGCGCATCTCAGGGCCAAGAATTGGGTCAACATTCGCAAAGCGTGCGAATGGAAAGACCGCTTCTTTTACCGCAACCCTATTTGGCGTTGCATGCCGCAGGTCAAAGTCGGCGAGAGGCTTTCCTGCCATGATCTTTGCCGCGATGCTCGCAATCGGCGCGCCAACAGCTTTGGCGACAAACGGAACCGTGCGACTTGCACGAGGGTTCGCTTCCAGCACGTAGATTTCGTCGCCTTTGACGGCATATTGGATGTTGATCAGGCCTTTGACGTTTAGTGCCTTAGCAAGCGCAATTGTCTGCTCGCTCAAGCGCCCAATAATCGTCGGTGAGAGTGTGTAAGGCGGCAAGGCGCAAGCACTGTCGCCAGAGTGAACGCCAGCCTCCTCAATATGCTCCATGATTCCAGCAACGTGGACATCTGTACCGTCGCAAAGCGCATCGACGTCCACTTCAATCGCATCAGACAGGTAGCGATCTAAAAAGAGGGATCCGTCACCCGCAGCGGCTAGTGCGTTACCTGCATACTCCCGGACATCGCGGGCATCATGACAGATGCGCATTGCGGTGCCTGACAGAACAAATGACGGGCGCAGCATGATTGGGTAGCCAAGGGTTTCTGCTTTTTCCAAAGTCTCTTCAAGTGAACGCGCTGTCGCAGATGGCGGCTGTTGAATGCCAAGGTCAGACAAGAGCGCGGACCATTGTTTCCGATCTTCGGCCAGATCAATACTGTCAGGGCTTGTCCCAAGGATTGGCACGCCCGCTTGGTTGAGGGGCTGGGCAAGTTTTAATGGTGTTTGGCCACCAAATTGAACAATTACGCCTGCCAGCTCACCATTGCTCTGCTCTTTTGCGATAATCTCAGAAACATGTTCTTCTGTAAGGGGTTCAAAATATAGGCGATCTGACGTGTCATAATCGGTGGAAACTGTTTCAGGGTTACAGTTCACCATGATGCTTTCGATGCCGATATCGTCCATCGCAAACGCAGCGTGGCAGCAGCAATAGTCAAACTCGATCCCTTGGCCGATACGGTTTGGGCCGCCTCCGAGGATGATCGCTTTCTTGCGGTCTGATGGTAGTGCTTCACACTCTGCTTCTGTCTGGCCAAAGGCTGGGCGCTCATAGGTCGAATAGAGATATGGTGTCTTTGCGGCGAACTCTGCCGCGCATGTATCTATGCGTTTGTAGACGGGGCGAACGTTTAGGCCGTGGCGCAGGGCGCGGACGTCTGTTTCAGTCTTGTTCGTGATCATAGCGAGGCGGGCATCTGAGAAACCCATACCTTTAAGGTCAGTGAAACCATCGCGGGTCGTGGGCAATCCATCGCGGCGGACCGCATCTTCGACGCTAACAATCTGAGCAATTTGGCGTAGGAACCAGAGGTCGATGCTGGTGACCTTGTGAACGTCTTCTACGCTAAGGCCTTCCCGGAATGCTTGAGCGCAAATGCGCAGACGATTTGGTGTTTGTTTAGAGAGCTCGCCGCGCAATTCGTCGAGGCTGTTGAATTCTATTTCATCTAGGCCTGAAATTCCGATCTCGAGAGAGCATAGCGCTTTTTGAAAGCTCTCTTGAAAGTTCCGCCCAATCGCCATCGCTTCACCGACCGACATCATAGCGGTTGAAAGCAAAGGTTCTGCGCCTTCGAATTTCTCAAATGCAAAACGCGGAATTTTGGTGACGACATAGTCGATCGTGGGCTCGAACGAGGCCGGCGTGACGCCAGTGATGTCATTGTCGAGTTCATCCAGCGTGTAGCCAACTGCTAGCTTTGCTGCGATCTTGGCAATTGGGAAGCCTGTTGCTTTTGATGCAAGCGCCGATGAGCGTGACACGCGCGGGTTCATCTCAATGACGACCAAACGTCCATCAGCAGGGTTCACCGCAAACTGAACATTAGAGCCGCCAGTCTCAACACCAATCTCACGCAGTACGGCGAGGGACGCATTCCGCATCACCTGATACTCGCGATCCGAAAGCGTTAAGGCCGGGGCAACGGTGATTGAGTCGCCTGTGTGGACGCCCATTGGATCAATATTTTCAATCGAGCAGATGATAATCGCATTGTCCGCAGTGTCGCGAACAACTTCCATCTCATATTCTTTCCAACCAAGCAGGCT